>DAIMKK010000093.1:8532-8800 GCA_036721745.1 Pseudolabrys sp.
CCTGCCGTTCCGGATCTTTGATCAGCGCGATGGTCGGCGCGCGGTCGGGGATCGCGGTGAAAGTCCAGACCAGATCGCTGCCGACGCCACGCAATGTCACCGAGCCGTCACCCTTGATCAACAAGCGGCGCTCCTCGCTGCCCGCCGGCAAAGATGCGTGCGGCGAGCCTGCGCGCGAATCCGGCAGTGCATCCTCGAGACCGCCTTTGCGCACGACCTCGAAACGTACATTGCCGGTGGAGCGGATCACCAGCTGGCTGCCGGTCGG
>DAIMKK010000094.1:0-8773 GCA_036721745.1 Pseudolabrys sp.
CCTGCGCCTGCGCCTCGGCTTCGATCGCCTCGTCGACGCCCATGTTCCATTCCTGGTGCAGGCACTTCTTGGTCATGGCGTTGGCGAAGGTCGGGCCGTCCGACAATTGCTTGGCCAACGCCTGCGCGTCGGCGAGCACGTTTTCCGGCTCGCTGAGCTTGTTGTAGAAGCCCCAGCGTTCGGCCTCGGTGCCATCCATGGCGCGGCCGGTGTAGAGCAGCTCGGACGCGCGGCCATGGCCGATGATGCGCGGCAGAATGGCGCAAGCGCCCATGTCGGCGCCGGCAAGCCCGACGCGCACGAATAGGAACGCCACCTTGCTGCGCGCGGTGCCGACGCGCAGATCCGACGCCATGGCGATGATCGAGCCGGCGCCGGCGCAGATGCCGTCGATAGCCGAAACGATCGGCTGCGGACAGGCGCGCATCTCCTTGACCAGCTGGCCGGTCATGCGCGTGAAGGCGAGCAGGCCCGCCATGTCGTCTTTGCGCATCATCTCGACCAGCGGGCCGATGATTTCATGCACGTCGCCGCCCGAGCAGAAATTGCCGCCGGCGCCCGTGATCACGATGTTGGTGATGCCGTCGGCGTATTGCAGGTTGCGGAACAAGTCGCGTAGCTCGCCATAGGACTCGAGCGTCAGCGGGTTCTTCCGTTCCGGCCGGTTCAAGGTGATGGTCGCCACCTTGCCGCTCACTGACCAGAGGAAATGCTTTGGCTTGTAACCGGAAAAATCGAGTCCGGCGGGACGAAACCGCGTGGCTGTATCGTTCATAGTTCTTAATCCTCTGATGACTGCTGTTGTCGGAATTAGCCTGCGAATGTCAGCCCGCCGCTCACGCTCATCACCTGGCCGGTGATATAGGCGGCTTGCGGGCTGGCGAAAAACACGACGGCGTCGGCGATTTCCTCCGGTTTGGCGAAGCGGCGGAACGGGATCGCCTTGAGGAAGGCCTCGCGCAGTTTCTCCGAGCGGGTGGCGAGCATCGGCGTATCAGTCGGGCCCGGGCACACGCAATTGACGTTGATCGAGTAGCGCGCGACCTCGCGCGCGAGCGACTTGGTGAAGGCGATCAACCCGCCTTTGGCGCCGGCGTAGACCGTTTCGCCGCCGCTGCCGACGCGGCCGGCATCGCTGGCGATATTGACGACCTTGCCGCCATTGGCTGCGATCATCGCCGGCAACAGCGCCTGCGTCAGATGCGCCGGGCCGGCGAGGTTGATGGCGATCACGCGGTTGATGAATTCCGGCGTGTTCTGCATGTAGGGCTGGATGTCGCCCCAGCCGGCGGCGTTCACCAGAATGTCGACACGCGGATATTTCTTCAGCACCTCGGCGGCGGCGGCGCGGATCGAGTCGGAATTGCCGAGATCCATAGTGACGAAATCGATTTTCAGGTTGACGCCGGCGCCTTCCTTCTTCAATGCCTCGCCCGCAGTTGCATTAACGTCGGCGCAAATCACCGTCGCGCCCTGGCGGGCAAACGCCATCACCGTGGCCTTGCCGATGCCGGAGGCACCGCCGGTGACCAACGCTACTTTGCCATCGAATATCATTATGCCGCTCCACTCTTTGTCTGTGTCGAAGGTTCGGTCGCGCCTGCCAGGAACGCCTGCACGCGCTTCTGCGTGTCGGGATTGGTGAGCAGAGACCGGGTGAATTCCAATTCGTCGGTGTAGCCGCCGCGGCCGGGCTCACAGGCGGCGGCGATGCAGGCCTTGCTCGCGGCGAGCGCCGCAGGCGGCAAGTCGGCGATACGTTTAGCGATCTCGGAGGCGCGTGCGGAGAGTTCGGCGCGCGGCGCCGACCAATGCACCACGCCGAGCGTGGCGGCGGTCGCGCCGTCGAGCACTTCAGCGCCGAGGATCAATCTTTTGACGAGCGCCGGGCCGCACAGCCGCGTCAGACGCTGCGTGCCGCCGGCGCCCGGGATCAAACCGAGCCGTGCCTCTGGCAGCCCGACTTTGGCTTCGTTGGCCGCGATGCGCAGATCGCAAGCGAGCGCCAGCTCGAAACCGCCGCCCATGGCCGCGCCGCCGATTTCGGCCATCACCACCTGCGGCAGCGCCTCGATGCGGAAATAGAGCCGCTGGATGCCGGCAACATAGGCGTACATGCGGTCCGGCCCGTCGGCCATGTCCATGCGGGCGCGCATTTCCTTCAAGTCGGCGCCGGCGCAGAACACCTTCTGATCCGAGCGGATGTGCAGCACGCTGCAGGCGCTGCCAAGCTGATCGAGCTTGGAATCGAAAATCCGTACCCATTCATCGCTGATCGCATTGACCGGCGGATGGCTCAGCGTCAGCGTGGTGACGGGGCCGGCGGTGCTGATCTGGAACATCAGTTGCGCCTTTCCTGACCGGCTTCGGTCACCAGCGCGCGGCTGATGACCAGCCGTTGAATATCGTTGGTGCCCTCGTAGATCTTGCTGGCGCGTACCGCGCGATAAATGCGCTCGACTCCGAAGTCGGCCATGTAGCCGGCGCCGCCCAGCGTCTGAATGGCGTCGGAGCAGATGCGTTCTGCGGCTTCGGTGGCGAACAATTTCGCCATCGAGGCCTGCTTGAGGCAGGGCATGCCTTGGCTGCGCAAGGCGGCGGCATGCAGCACGAGTTGACGCGCGGCTTCGAGTTGGGTCGCCATGTCGGCCAACCGAAACGCGACGGCTTGATGTTCGATGATCGTCTTGCCGAAGCTGCGGCGCTCCTGTGCATAGGCGAGCGCGATCTCGTGCGCCGCACGGGCCATGCCGACGGCTTGTGCGGCGATGCCGATGCGGCCGCCTTCGAGATTGGCTAGGGCGATGCGGTAGCCTTGGCCTTCGGCGCCGAGGCGGTTTTCCACGGGGACGCTGAGTTCGTCGAATTGCACTTCGCAGGTGTCCGACGCCTGCTGGCCCATCTTGTTTTCGACCCGGCGAATGCAATAGCCGGATTGCTTGGTATCGACGATGAAACAGCTGATGCCCTGTTTGCCGAGCGCAAGATTGGTGGCGGCAATGACCAGCGCGACGTCAGCGTTTTTGCCGGAAGTAACGAACTGTTTGGTACCGTTGAGAACATAGGCGCCGTTCCGGCGCTCGGCGCGCGTGCGGATCTCGCCGGCGTCCGAGCCGCTTTGCGGTTCGGTGAGACAGAACGCGCTCAGCATCTCGCCGCGTGCCATCGGCCGCAGATATTTTTCCTTTTGCTCCGGCGTTCCATACTCGACCAGCGGCATGCAGCCGACGGAATTATGACCGCTCACGATGGTCGAGACGGCACCGTCGCCGGCGGCGATTTCCTCCAGCGCCAGCGCGTAGGCGACGTAATCGGTGCCAGCACCGTCCCATTCGGGCGGAACCGTCATTCCCATGAAGCCGAGCCTGCCGAGCTCGCGCAACGCGGCGCGCGGGAACACCGCCTTGCTGTCCCATTCGGCCGAATGAGGCGCTAAGGAGTTTTGCGCGAATTCGCGCGCGGCGTCCCGAACTTGCTCCTGCTCCTCGGTCAACAGCATGGGTCCTACTCGGCGGCTTGGCGCCGCGCGGCTTCGCGCGCCTTCAACAATTCCCGCGCTACGATCAGCTTCTGCACTTCGGTTGCGCCCTCGTAGATGCGGAGCGCGCGGATTTCGCGGTAAAGCGCCTCGACTTTGACGCCGACCCGCACGCCATTGCCGCCGAAAATCTGCACGGCACGATCGATGACCCGTTGCGCCATTTCGGGCGCAAAGGCTTTGGACATCGAGGCCTGGCGCGTAATACGCGCCGCGCCTGAATCCTTTTCCCAGGCCCCGCGGTAAATCAGCAAGGCCGCCGCATCGATGTCGATGGCGCTATCGGCAAGCGCTACCTGCGTGAGTTGCAGATCCGCCAGCGGCGCCCCGAACAGATTGCGCGTGGCCGCGCGCTCGATCATCTCGTCGAAGGCGCGGCGCGCCATCCCCAGCGCCGCGGCGGCAACGGTCGAGCGGAAAATATCGAGCGTCGCCATCGCTACCTTGAAGCCTTCGCCGGGCCCGCCGAGACGATTGGCCAAGGGCACGCGGCAGCCGGTGAAGCGAAGCGTCGCGAGCGGATGCGGTGCAATGACGTCGATGCGGCCGGCGATCTCGAGGCCCGGCGTATCGGCGTCAACGATGAAACTGGAAAGCCCCTTGGCGCCGGGAGCTTCGCCGGTTCGCGCGAAAACGACATAGTGGTCCGCGATACCGCCGTTGGAGATCCAGGTCTTCAGGCCGTCGATGCGCACGTGTGCCGGCCCATCCTTGGTCGCGGTCGTCGCCAGCGCGCTGACGTCGGAGCCGGCTTCCGGTTCCGAGAGCGCAAAGGCCGCGATATGGCGGCCGTCGCGAACCGGCGGCAAATATTTGGCTTTTGTCTCATCGCTGCCGAAAAGCGAGATCGAAGCGGTTCCCAGGCCCTGCATAGCGAACGCGAAATCGGCGAGGCTATCGTGCCAAGACAGAATTTCACGCGCGGCGCAAATCGTTCGCACGTCGAGCTTCTCCGACAGCCCGCCATAGGCCGCCGGCACGACGGCCTTGAGCCAGCCGGCGTCCCCCAAAGCCCGCACGAGGTTCCGGCACGATTGATCGATATTGGAGTGATCGACGTGCTTGCCGACTTCTCGGCTAGCCCAATCCGCCAGCGCCGAACCAAAACGCCGGTGTTCCTCGCCGAAAAACGGCCAAGCCAGATGAGCAAGCGGCGGCATCAGCGGTCTCCGCCGTTCAGATTAAGCCCCTTGTCGCGCAGCAAGAAGCGTTGGATCTTTCCAGTCGCGGTTTTTGGCAGGCTGTCGACAAATTCGATCCAGCGCGGATATTTCCAAGGACCGATCGCGCGTTTCACATGCACCTTGAGCTCTTCATAGAGCGCCCGGCCGATATCGCTCTCTTTTTGATTTTTGAGCACGACGAATGCTTTCGGCTTGATCAGGCCGTTGGCGTCTTCGACCGGCACGACCGCGGCCTCGAGTACCTTCGGATGCGTGATCAACGCATCCTCCACCTCGAACGGCGATACCCAAATGCCGCTGACCTTGAACATGTCGTCGGTGCGGCCGCAGTAGGTGTACACGCCGTCCGGACGCCGCACGTATTTGTCGCCGGTGCGGGTCCATTCGCCCAGAAAGGTGCGGCGCGATTTTTCGCGCTGATTCCAATAGCCGACCGCGGACGACTCGCCGCGGACCAGGAGTTCGCCCATTTCATTGTCGGCGACGTCCTGCCCATTCTCATCGACCAGCCTGAGATCGTAGCCGTCCACCGGCACGCCGGAGGTACCGTACTCAACGGCGTCCGGAAGGTTGGTCAGGAATAGATGCCCCAACTCGGTCGATCCGACGCCGTTCACGATATCGATGCCGAACCGTTGCTTCCACTCGAGGCCGACATGCACAGGCAGAGGTTCGCCCGCCGAAAAACAGAGCCGCAACCGGCTGGGCATGGTTTCCTTTTTGCAGTCTGGATCGGCGAGCATGGCGGCGTAAAGCGTCGGCACTGCAAAAAACATCGTCGGCTGGTATCCGCGAAGCGTCTCGAACACGGTCTGCGGCGTCGGCCGCTCCGGATAGAGCACCGTGGTCGCGCCGACCGACATCGGGCATAACATTGCGTCGCCGAGGCCGTAGGCGAAGAACAGCTTCGGCGCGGAAAAGATCACGTCGTCTTCACGGATGCCGATGCGGCCCTGCCCCGAGGTGCGCGCGATGTTCATCGGCGTCGAGTGCACATGCATCGTCCCTTTCGGCATGCCGGTCGTGCCGGACGAATAAAGCCAGTAAGCGACTTCATCGGCACAGGTCCTGGCCGGCGCCGAACCTTCGTTCTCGGCCGCCAACAACGTGTCCAGCCGCGGCACCGACGCCGGACCGCCGCCAACGACGACAATTTGCTTGAGGTTCGGCAGATCCGCTGCCGCTTCTTGTATGGCCGGGAGCAGCGCGGTTGAAACAAACACCGCTTTGGCGCGCGAATCTTCGAAAAGATAGCGATACTGGTCGACCGTCAGCCGCGTGTTGACCAGAACCGGAACGATGCCCGCCCGGATGGCGCCCCAGAACAGCACGGGAAAGTCGACGGTATCGAGCAGAACGAGGGCGATCCGGTTTTCCGGCTCGATCCCCATGCGTGCCAGCATCGGGCCGATACGCGCCGCGTTATCGCGCAGCTCGCCGTAGGTCAGGTTGCGCGATGGGTCGATGAAGGCGGTCTTCTCGCCCCGCCCCTCGGCGACGTTGCGATCCACGAAATCGACAGCGGCATTATAGTCGCGAACGTCGGTCATTCCTGCGACTTACCCTTTCTTGGCCTTAGCCAGGATGATGCGCGCGTCCACCGCCAGGCAGCCGTCGTCGAGCGCCAGGCAGGGATTGAGGTCCACTTCGTCGATCTGCGGGTGCTCCTCCAGCAACCGGCCAAGCGAGACCAGCATGGCGGCGATGGCGTCGACATTGAGTTTCTTGCGGCCGCGCGCGCCGGCGATGATCTTCGGCGGCAGCGTGTCGTGGATGAGCGCGCGCGCCTGCTCGATGCCGAACGGCACCAGGCGAAAACCGACGCGCTTGAGCACTTCGACATAGATGCCGCCGAGGCCGAACATCACCACCGGGCCGAACAATCTGTCGCGGATCGCGCCCAGCACCAGTTCGGTCGCCGCCGGCATCATTTTCTGCACCAGCACGCTCGGTTTGCTGATTGCGGGCGCCGCCTTGCGGACATTATCGACGAGCTGCGCATAGGATTTTTCCAGCGCACTATCGGAACCGATGCCGAGCATGACGCCGCCGATGTCGGATTTGTGCAGGATCTGCGCCGACACCACTTTGATCACGACCGGGTAGCTTATCTCTTTGGCGGCCGCTAAGGCGCCCGCCAGCGAATCGACCATTTTGAACGGCGGCACCGGAATGCCGTACTGCTTGCACACCGCATAGGCTTCCGGTTCGAGCAGACTAACGCGTCCCTCTTTGGAAGTGGCGGCGATCAGTTGCGCCGTCGGCCCTTCCGTGCTGGCCAACGGCGTTTTTCCGTCAGCAAGCGCCGCCGAAGCGCGAATGGTGCCGTAATTCGAGAGATTGGCCGCGACCCGCGCGACCGTGTCCGGATAGTCGAAAGTCGGCAGGCTGGCGTTCTCCAGGCCGCGGCGCAAATTGTCGGCGAAGTCGCCAAAGGTGATGACATTGAGCAGCGGCTTCGGCGTCGAGCCTTGCGCCTGGAACGCAGCCGCGACCTCCTTGGCGAGCAGCGGCTGATCGAGGAACGCGCTGGGCGCCAGGATCTGAATCACCGAGTCGACGTTCGGGTCCTTGAACAGGAGTTGCAGCACCTGATGGTGCAAGCGCTCGAAATGCGCGGCGGTGAGGTCGATATAACCGGGTGGATGACCGACATTGGCGGCGGGCGACAGGATCGCCTTCAACGCCGCGTGGGTTTCATCGGTGAACGACGCCATCGTGATGCCGGGCAAATCGGAAATCTCGTCGATGCACATCGTTCCCGGCCCGCCCATGTGGGTGAGGACCGCGACGCGGTTGCCCTTCGGCACCGGCTGCATCGAGAACGCGCGCAGCGTGTCGTAGAACTCCGCGACGCTACGCACGCGCATCAATCCGAACTGGCGGAATGCGCCTTCGTAGATCGACTCGGCGCCGGCGACCGCGCCGGTGTGGGAGAGTGCTGCGGTCGAGCCCAATTCGCTGCGGCCGCTTTTCAGCACCACCACCGGCTTGACCGCGGCGGCTTCGCAGGCCGCTTGGAAAAAGCCGCGCGGATCGGACAGGCCTTCGAGGTAGATGCCGATGACGCGCGTCGTTACGTCGTCTTTCAGGAAGGCAAGCAGCTCGGCCATCTGAACGTCGGCCATGTTGCCCATGGAGACATATTTGTTCAGGCCCACCCGGCCGCTCGTCCCCGAAGCAAACAGAAATGAATTGCCGAAGGCGCCGCTCTGCGTGAGCACGCTGATGCCGCCGCGCGGATAGGAGCCGATGTCGAAATTGGTGTTGAAGCCGCTCACCGTATCCATGACGCCGACGCAATTCGGGCCGATGAGCCGGATCGAGGCAGCGCGCAGAATGTCGATCAGATCCTTTTGCCGCTGCTTGGCCTCAGGCGAATCGATCTCGCCGAAGCCCGCCGACATGCAGATCGCGCCCTTGATGTCGTTGAAGCGCTTTTTTCGCTCCGCCATCTCCTTTGCCACCGGCACGGTCAACTCGGCCGCCACCATAAGGATGCACATTTCGACCGGTTCGGGGATGTCGCTCACGCTCTTGTAGCAAGGCAGTCCCAAGATGCCTTTTTCGCGCGGATTGACCGGGAACAATTTCCCTTTGTAGCCCATGGAGATCATGTGGCGCAGCGCGGTGTTGCCCGGCTTCTTCGGGTCCGATGAGGCGCCCACGACGGCGACACTCTTCGGATTGAAAAACACGCTCAGCGCGGAACTGTCTTGTGCCGCCGGTTCCGGTTCTTTGCCGGCCAAATCGACCGCGGCGTTATAGTCGCGAAGCACCGTCATAATAAGCCTCGCCCAAGAACGATTATGTGCCGGAAAAGCTACCGGCTAACCGCGGTCCCAGCCTTGACTTCTGTCAGGTAGATCGCCCGAAAACGCTGTAACCGGAGTGAGTTGTCTTGATTTTTGTCATGGAATCATGCGGGCAAACGGCGCATTTTTCGATGGAGGAGCGCTCCGATGCATGCACCAGGCCCGCCGCCGAAAAAGCGGCTGCTGAGATTGAGGCTTAACGGGCGCTGGCGCGAAGACGCCGTCGCCGAACGCGA
>DAIMKK010000095.1:0-8749 GCA_036721745.1 Pseudolabrys sp.
CTCCGCAACAGGCCGGCAAAATCGCAATTGTTAGGTTTTTCAGCAAACTGCTAGTACAATCCTCGTCGCGCCGTAAGGTCGTGGCGCTGGAGACCAGGCGCGTCCGCAAGCGCCGCTGATCCGCCTTTCCCTAACCCGAGCGTTCCGATGACAGTTGAGGCTGCCGAGCCGCGTTCTTTGCTTCGCCGTTTGTATGACTGGTGCGTCGGCACCGCCGGTAAGCCGCATGCCCTCGGGATATTGGCGGCGGTGGCCTTTGCCGAGAGCTCCTTTTTTCCGATCCCGCCCGACGTGATGCTGGTGCCCATGTCGCTGGCGCGGCCCGACCGGGCCTTCCGGCTCGCCGCCTGGTGTACGGCTGCCTCGGTCACAGGCGGCATCGTCGGCTACGGTATCGGGGCGCTACTCTATGACTCGGTCGGCGCCTGGCTGATCCATCTCTACGGCTATGGCGACAAGGTCGAAGCCTTCCGAACCGCTTACGCGCAATGGGGCGCCTGGATCATCCTGATCAAGGGCCTGACCCCGATCCCCTATAAGATCGTGACGATTACCTCCGGGTTTGCCGGCTACAACTTCGGTTTGTTCGTCGTATTGTCGGTTATCACGCGCGGGATGCGGTTTTTCCTGCTGGCTTTTCTGCTCAACCGCTACGGCGAGGCCGCGCGCCACATCATCGAGAAACGGCTGGCCTTGTGGACCTCGCTGTTTGCCGTCGTGCTCGTCGGCGGCATTGTGGTTGCTCTATACTTGATCTGAGGGAATCGGCATTCCTCATTTTCGCCACCTGTCCTTCCTAGAAAGGCTGGTTGGCGCAAATGCCGCCGGGCGATGCCGCAAGGCGGCTGCCCTCAAATCAATTTGACGGGCCATGGGCACCAATCGTCTTTCGAAATATTGCACTGGGCGAACGGCGGTTTCATCGCTGCTGGTGTGCATTGGTGCCGGCGCGATCCTGTTCACCGCCACGCTGGCGCTCGCGCAGGACAGTGCGCCGGCCGAGGAGCGCGGCGTGTTCGGCAATATCACGCGCTGGGTCGACGAACAGGCATCCAAACTCGGGTCCCATTTCAAAGGCGCCCGCTCGGGGGTCGAGAATCTTAGTCATGAAGCCGGCGTTGCCGCCAAGTCGACCGTCGAAGGCGCCAAAGACGCGGCCGGCGCGGTCACGCGCATCCCCTCCGCTCGCGTCGTCACCGGGCATGAGAAATGCACGATCGCGCCGAACGGTGCGCCCGACTGCGTGGTCGCTGCCAATGCCATCTGCAAGACCAAGGGCTTCGAATCCGGCAAGAGCGTCGACATGACCACCGCCGAGGTGTGCCCGGCGCAAGTCTATGTGGGCGGCCGCAGCACCGGTGCGGACTGCCGCACCGAGACCTTCGTCTCCCGCGCTCTCTGCCAATAACTCTCTCGTCATTCGGGGAGGGCGCGAAGCGCCGGACCCGGAATCCAGATGCAAATTCGGAGTAACTTTCTGGATTCCGGGTTCGCGGGCAGCGCCCGCGCCCCGGAATGACGAATGAAATTATGGCCGCTTGTTCCGCCGCGCCACTTGTGTTTCGGTTTCGTGGCAATCACGGAGCGCGAACGTGAACCTCCACGCAAAGCTGCTCGAACGCGAAGCCGCCGGCCATCCGGTTACCGTGGGGGTGATCGGGGCTGGCAAGTTCGGCACCATGTTCCTATCGCAGGCGCGGCTGACGCGCGGTCTGCATGTCGCGGGCGTCGCCGATCTCGACGTGGCGCGCGCGCATAGCCAGCTCAAGACCGCCGGCTGGCCGGATGGCACTTACGCGGCCAAATCGCTCGATGAAGCGCACAAGACACGTGCGACCGCGATCACCGACAGCGCCGAAGCGTTGATCGCCGACCCGCGCATCGAAGTGATTGTGGAGGCGACGGGCGTGCCGGGCGCCGGCATCTTTCATTGCTTGAAGGCGATCGAAAACGGCAAGCACATCGTCATGGTCAATGTTGAAGCCGACGCGGTCGCCGGTCCGCTGCTGGCGCGCAAGGCCAAGGCGGCCGGCGTAGTCTATTCGCTGGCCTGGGGCGACCAGCCGGCGCTGATCTGCGAACACGTCGATTCGATACGCGCCGCCGGCTTCAAAGTGATCTGCGCCGGCAAGGGCACGCGCTACGAGCCGCACTACCACAAGTCCAATCCCGACAATGTCTGGGACATCCTCGACAAGTACCTGAACATTTCCGACCGCAAGTCGATCAATCCGAAAATGTTCAACAGTTTCGTCGACGGCACCAAGTCCGGCATCGAGATGACCGCGGTGTGCAACGCCACCGGCCTGGTGCCGCAAAGCGATGGCTTGCATTTCCCGCCGGCGACACGCTTCGAGCTCGCCGATATTTGCAAGCCGCAGAGCGACGGCGGCACTTTGGAAAAAGCCGGCGTCACGGAAGTCACTTCATCGGTCTACCGCGACGGCCGCGACGTGCCGCATCATCTGGCGCTCGGCACCTACGTGGTGTTCGAAGGCGAGACCGACTACGCACGCCGCTGCTTCAAGGAATACGCCATGCTACCGGACAAGAGCGGCAAATACGCCGCGCTTTACCGGCCGATCCACATGATCGGGCTCGAGCTCGGCATTTCGGTCGCGAGCGCCGCGCTGCGCAACGAGCCGACCGGCGCGCCCACCGGTTTCCGCTCCGACGTGGTGGCAACCGCCAAGCGCACGCTCAAGGCCGGCGAGATGCTGGACGGCGAGGGCGGCTTCTGCGTTTGGGGCAAGCAGACGCCGGCCGATGTTTCGTTGCGCGACGAATTGTTGCCACTCGGCCTCGCCCACAACGTCAAGCTCAAGCGTGACATCCCCGAAGGCGGCGCGCTCAAATGGGCGGACGTCGCCTACGATCCCAACGATTCCGCCGTGAAAATACGCCGCGAGATGGAATCGGCGTTCGGCCGGCGGAATGTCGGGGCCGAAACGGTGTTATAATGAATGCTGCCGAATAATAATTAGTCCCGGGAGGACGCCATGATGAAACGCCTGCTTGCCGCCGCTCTGGCGATTTTCGCGTTCGCGTATGCGCCGGCACGCGCCGACGACACCAAAATCACCGTGATCGTTTTCCCCGGGGTGCAGAACCTCCCGATGTTCGCGGCGCAGGCCAAGGGCTACTACGCCAAACGCGGGCTTGCCGTCGATCTCAAGTTCACGCCCAACTCCGAAGAATTGCGCGGCGGGTTGGCCGAGGGCCGCTACCAGATCGCGCATTCGGCGGTCGACAACGCCTTCGCCCTTAAGGACAAGGCCAATGTCGACGTCGCGGTCGTGCTCGGCGGCGACAACAGCTTCAATCACCTCATGGTGCAGGGCGACATCAAGTCGCTCGCCGACATCAAGGGCAAGACAGTCGTCGTCGATGCGCTCAACACGGCGTATGCCTTCCAGCTTTACGAGATGCTTAAGCAGAAGGGTCTCATCAAAGGCGACTACGTCGTGAAATCGGTGGGTGCGACCGGCTTCCGCCTGGACGCGATGATCAAGGACAAGGCGATGGTGGCCGCGATCATGAATCCGCCGTTCTCAACCCGCGGCGAAAAAGCCGGCCTCAAGGACATGGGCACCGCGGCGGCGGCGCTCGGGGCCTATCAAGGGACCGCCGCCTACGTGCTGCGATCCTGGGGCAAGGCCAATTCCGATACGCTGGTCAAATACCTACAAGCTTATGTCGAAGGATGGCGCTGGGCCTTCGATCCGAAAAACAAGGCCGAGGCGGTCGCGCTGTTGGTCGAGCGGCTCAAGTTGCCACCGGACGTCGCGGCGCAGGCGTTCGAGAGCACGCACAAAGATTTCAGCCGCGAGGGCGTGATCGACATGGAGGGCGTCAAGAACGTGCTCAAGCTGCGCGCCGAGTACGAGGGTGGTGCGCCAGCGTCACCGGATAAATATCTCGACCTGTCCTACTATCAGAAGGCGATGGCCGGGCTCTGACCGTTCGCTATTCCAGCTCGATGGTGCCGTCGACCTTGTGATTGAGGCCGACCTTGCCGATGGTGAGCACCATCTTTGCGTCGACCGACTTGCTGCCCTTGAGGCGCCCGTCGGCGACCGCGGCGCGGATCGCCTTTTCGATTTCCTGCTGCGAGGTCACGCCCACGACCTTGAGGAATTTGCGCAGTGACATATTGAGGGCTTCTTCGTTCATCGCGCTCTCCTTGCGAACGGCTCTGGTTGGCGCGGATCATAGGCGCGCTGCGGCGGCTCTGAAAGCGCCCCAATCCAGGCTTTGCAGACCCGTTGACGGATGCCGTTGACCGTTGGTTTTGCGTGGTTATAGTCGCCGCGATTAATGCCCCTGTGGCGGAATTGGTAGACGCGCCTGACTCAAAATCAGGTGGTTCACACCGTGCTGGTTCGAGTCCGGCCAGGGGCACCAATTGCTACCGACTTTATAAGCCCACACGTGACGCCAGCTCCTTGCGCACCAAATCCTCCAGCGTGCCGGCCTGCGCATCGAACTTGACGCCGCGAATGTGAAACGCGCGGGCGGCAGCCAGATCGTCGTCCTTGTCGCCGATCAGAAAGCTGCGAGCGAGGTCGATCGGCCAGTCGCGCGCCGCCTGTTCGAGCATGCCCGGTTGCGGCTTTCGGCAATGACACCGGATGGCCAGCTCTTTGATCTTACCGTCCGGGTGATGCGGGCAAAAGTAGAACGCGTCGATATGGGCGCCTTCGGCCTTCAAGAGTTCTTGCAGATGTGAGTTGAATAACTTCACCGCGGCCTCGCTATAAAATCCGCGGGCGACCCCCGACTGGTTGGTGACCACGATCACGTAATATCCCGCATCGTTCAACAACCGCACCGCCGCGGCAGCGGTGGGGATCATCTCGAGATCCTCGGGACGAAAAGCGTAGCCGCGATCGACATTGAGCACGCCGTCGCGATCGAGAAACGCGGCTGGGCGAATGCTGCGGTCGACGGCGTCAGCCATGATGCGTAGGACAACTTGTCGTCAGGGCCGCCGGGTTGGAAACCGCGTCGGCGAATTGCGTGCGGGCCAGTATTGTCATGTGTATGCCGCCCTCGGAACGAAGGGTCAGCGCATACCGCATTTGTGGTGGCGTTGTCAGGCGCGACAATGGACCGGTCGCGGGAACCATTTGCGTGAGGGCGTGTGACACCGCTCACAAATTAGCCCAAAGCCGCACCGTTGGCCGGTTTGTTGCATTGCACTGTTTAACCGATTGCGAGAATTTACCTTTTTCCAAAGGTTCAAACTTTGCTACGATTGATCTACAATCTTGGCCTGCATTTGCTCTAAAATGCGGCTACTGGGGCTAGACAGGCCGGCATCATCCCAAAATGAGGTGATGCTGAAAAATCATTCGGTTTCGACCAAAAACGACGGGAGGATTCGATGGCTATGGCTACGGGGTCAGTCGCGACCACGCGCGCTTCGGAATCGACGCGCTGGATCAACCTCATATTCTGCATCATCTGCATGGTGATGATCGCCAACCTGCAATATGGCTGGACGCTTTTCGTCAATCCGATCAACAAGGCGCACGGCTGGTCCATCGCCTCGATCCAGGTTGCCTTCGCCATCTTCATCGCGCTCGAAACATGGCTCACGCCGATCGAGGGATGGATCGTCGACATGCTCGGTGCGCGACGTGGACCGAAGCTCGTCGTCGCCTTCGGCGGCATCACGGTCGGCATCGGCTGGGTCATCAACGGTTACGCCGAGTCTTTGTCGATGCTGTATCTCGGCGCCGTTATCTCCGGCATCGGCGGTGGTGCAATCTATGCCACCTGCGTCGGCATGGCGGTGAAATGGTTTCCCGATCGTCGCGGTCTGGCCGTTGGTCTCACCGCGGCCGGCTACGGCGCGGGTTCGGCCATCAGCGTCATTCCGATTCGTGAAGTGATCGCCGCGTACGATTACCAGACGGCTTTCATCTGGTTCGGACTAATCCAGGGCGGCGTCACGTTCGTGCTGGCGTGGTTCTTGCGCGGGCCGGACCAGGGCGAACTGACAGGCCCGCCGCCGAAGGTGGCGCAATCCACGCGCAGCTTCACACCTAAGGAAGTGCTGATGACGCCGGTGTTCTGGCTGCTCTACATCATGTTCGTCATGGTGTCGGCCAGCGGTCTGATGGCGACGGCGCAGATCGCGCCGATCGCGAAGGACTTTAACGTCGGCAACACGATCCTGTTCGCCGGTGCATCCACGCTGACCGTGGCGCTCATCGTCGACAATATCTGCAACGGCGGGGCGCGTCCGCTGTTCGGATGGGTATCGGACAATATCGGCCGTGAATACACCATGGCCATCGCGTTCGGACTGGGCGCAGTCGCCTATTGGCTGTTGGGTACACTCGGCGCTACGCCTTGGTTTTTCGTGCTCTTCGCCGCGCTGATCTTCCTCACTTGGGGCGAGATCTTCAGCCTGTTTCCCTCCACCTGCACGGATACTTTTGGAGCGAAATTCGCAACGGTGAACCTCAGCCTGCTCTATACGGCGAAAGGCACCTCGGCCTTCCTCGTGCCGGTCGCCAACGTCATCAAGTCGTATACCGGCACCTGGCACGCCGTGTTCGTGGTTACTGCGCTTATGAATATCGGCGTCGTCGCGCTGGCGCTGTTCGTGCTCAAGCCGATGCGCGCGCGCCAGATGGCGAAAGCCTGAGCAATGCGATTGTCCTCCGTGGCTTCACGGCCACGGAGGAATACCTCCGATCAAAATGACATTGCATGTGCCAGTATGACTGGCATATTGTATACCAGTCATGAGTAGCCGAATCCGTAGCGTTCGTCGTGTGAATGTCGGCCTGCGCGTTCGCGAGCCGGCCACGGTACGCGCCCCGCTTCCATCCCAGCCTGCGCTGGCGCCCATCGACATCACGCCGAGCTTTAAAAACAAGGCCTATACCGCCTTGAAAAACGCCATTATGGCGATGGATATCTACCGCAGCCGGGACGATATCCGGCTCGACGAACGCAAGCTGGCGCAGGATTTCGGCATCAGTCGCACGCCGGTACGCGAGGCGATGGCGCAGCTCGAGAGCGAGGGCTTCGTGCGCTCGGTGCCGCGCCGCGGTATTTATGTAGTGCGCAAAACCAAGCGCGAAGTGATCGAAATGATCACCGCCTGGGCGGCGCTGGAAAGCATGGCGGCCCGGCTGATTACGCAGACCGCCAGCGACGACGAGATCGCAAGTCTCCGCCGCTTGTTTGCAACCTTTGAGAACGGCAAGCTGCGCGCGCATCTCGATGAGTATTCCGACGCCAATATCGAATTCCACCAGAACATCATCCGGCTCAGCCACAATCGCGTGCTGCACGATCTGGCGGAAAATCTGTTCATGCATATGCGCATGATCCGTCGCAAGACCATCGGCGAGAAGGATCGCGCCGATCGGTCGATCCGCGACCACATGAATATCATCGAAGCTCTGGAAGCGCGCGCGACCGATCGCGCCGAAGAGCTGGTGCGCGACCATGCGATCGGCCTTGCCGATCACGTGGCGCGTTATGCCGGTTATTTGGACTGACAGACCCGATCACGAGACCTCAGGGAGGATTCCCATGGCTGATGCAGCAGTGCAAGAAAAGAAACCGGCGGCCCCGGCGCCCGAAGCAGAACGCGAGCTGACGGACGGCTTTCATCTTATCATCGATGCGCTCAAGCTCAACGACGTCAAAACGATCTACGGTGTGCCCGGCATTCCGATCACGGACTTCGGCCGCATGGCACAGGCCGCAGGCATCCGCGTCATTTCATTCCGGCACGAGCAGAACGCCGGCAACGCGGCGGCCATCGCCGGCTATCTGACTCAAAAGCCCGGCATCTGCCTCACGGTATCGGCGCCCGGCTTTCTCAACGGCCTGGTCGCGCTGGCCAACGCCACGACCAACTGTTTCCCGATGATTCTGATCTCGGGCTCGTCCGAGCGCGAGGTCGTCGACTTACAGCAGGGCGACTACGAGGAGATGGATCAACTCGCCATCGCCAAACCGCTCTGCAAGGCGGCCTTCCGCGTGCTGCATGCCGCCGATATCGGCATCGGTCTCGCGCGCGCGATCCGTGCGGCCATGTCCGGCCGTCCGGGCGGCGTCTATCTCGATCTGCCGGCCAAGCTTTTCGGTCAGGTGATGGATGCAGAGGCCGGTCAGAAGTCGCTGGTGAAGGTGATCGACGCCGCGCCGGCCCAGATTCCGGCGTCGGCCGCGATCAAGCGTGCGCTCGACGTGCTGAAAAGCGCCAAGAAGCCGCTAATCATTCTCGGTAAGGGCGCGGCTTACGCGCAGGCCGACGACCAGATCCGCGCTTTCGTCGAAAAGAGCGGTGCGCCTTTCCTGCCGATGAGCATGGCCAAGGGCCTGTTGCCCGACACGCATCCGCAGTGCGCGGGCGCGGCGCGCTCGACGGTGCTCAAAGACGCCGACGTCGTCATGATGATCGGCGCCCGCCTCAACTGGCTCCTGTCGCATGGCAAGGGCAAGAACTGGGGCGAGCCGCACTCGAAGAAGTTCATCCAGATCGACATCGAGCCCAAGGAGATGGATTCTAACGTCGAGATCGTCGCCCCCGTGGTCGGCGATATCGGCTCCTGCCTCTCCGCTTTGCTCGATGGCATGGGCGCCAAGTGGCCCGCGCCGCCGGCCGACTGGACCGGCGCCGTCAGCAAGAAGAGAGAAGAGAATGTCGCCAAGATGGCGCCACGGCTGATGAATAACAACGTGCCGATGGACTATCACGGTGCGTTGGGCGTGCTGC
>DAIMKK010000096.1:0-8636 GCA_036721745.1 Pseudolabrys sp.
ACGATGCGCTTGACCTGGAAGCGCTCGCCCATGTCGATCGACTCGTAATAGCCCCAGGGCCGGTGCACGCGTTTGTGATCGGTGGCCTCTGGGCGCTTGGCGGCCTTGAGCTTGGCGACCAGCTCCTTGACCTCTTGTGAACGGGCGCGCGGCACCACCATCACCGCGTCCGACGTGCTCACCACAACCAAATCCTTGATGCCGATCGCGGTGACGAGTTGACCGTCCGAGTGCAGCACGCAGCCGGAAGCATCCATGGTCACCGCCGGCCCGTGCACGACATTGCCGGCTGAGTCAGGCGGCGTGATATCGAACAGCGCGTCCCAACTACCGATGTCCGACCAGCGGAAAGCGCCCGCCACCACCGCGGCGCGGTCGGTCTTTTCCATCACCGCGTAGTCGATCGACTTAAGCGGCGCGCGCGCGAAAGCCTCCGGCTGCAAACGCAAGAAACCAAGATCAGTGGATGCCTGCGTCACCGCGGCCTCGATCGCGTCAGTCATCGCCGGCTCGAGCCTTGCCAATTCGGACAACAGTACATCGGCGCGGAACAGGAAGTTGCCGGAATTCCACAGATAGCCGTCGCGGACATAGCCGGCGGCGGTGGCGGCGTCCGGTTTCTCGACGAAGCTCTTGACCGCGTGCACGCCGTTTTTGCCGATGGCTTCGCCCGGCAGGATGTAGCCGTAACTGGTCTTCGGGTCGGTCGGCTTGATGCCGAAGGTGACGATGCGCCCGGCCTCGGCGGCTTCGCGGCCAGCCAGGCAGGTGGCACGGAACTCCGGCACGTCGAGGATGATGTGGTCGGCGGCCAGCGCCAGCACCACGGCCTCAGGGTCGCGTTTGAGCGCCACCGCGGTGGCGGCCGCGATAGCGGGGCCAGAATCTCGCCGCAGCGGCTCGATCACCACGGTCGCCTCGACGCCGACGTCCTCGGCCTGCCGGCGGGCGAAGAAGTGGAAATTCGGGCCGGTGATAACGATGGGGGCGGCGAACATCGGGTCCTGAACGCGCAGCAGGGTTTCCTGATAGGTCGAGCGGTCGCCGACCAAAGGTAGGAACTGCTTGGGCAGGGCGTCGCGCGAGACCGGCCAAAGGCGGGTCCCGGCGCCCCCGGCCAGCAGAACGGGAATGATGGGTGAGGGCATGCTGTCCGTGTTCGATCCGTTCAGATTAAATCGATCCAATCCCTAACATTTTGCCTGTGCATGATCTTTTTGCAAAAACCGGCTTCCGCATTCGGGATCATGCACTGGCGCAACCGCCGGGGCTCTAGGTTTAGGGCGGGAATCGTCTTAAGCCAGTTCGGCGGTGCTGACTATCGCTATCGCTGCGCAACGTTTAAGTCCATTAAACTTCGGCAAATTTCCGGCGGCGTTAGGCAAGTTCACCGATGATTAAGCGAATCCTCACGGTCGGCGGGCTGACGCTGCTGTCGCGGATCACCGGATTTGCGCGCGACATCGTGCTGGCGGCGATCCTCGGCGCGGGACCCGCGGCCGACGCCTTTTTCGTAGCCTTTCGGCTGCCGAACCATTTCCGCGCCATCTTCGCAGAAGGCGCCTTCAACGCCGCCTTCGTCCCGGCCTATGCCCGCATCCGCGAGCAGGGCGGGGCGGCGCGCGCCGAATTGTTCGCCGACCGCATCTTCACGCTGCTCCTGGCCAGCCAGATCGTGCTATTGGCGCTCGCGTTGTTGTTCACGCCGACGGTGATCGAGGTGCTGGCACCCGGCTTCACCAAGGATTCTGGGCGCTTCGGGCTTGCCGTCGATCTCACCCGCATCACCTTTCCCTATCTGCTGCTGATCACCTTGGTGACGCTCTACGGCGGCATCCTCAACGCGCTGCAGCGCTTCGCCGCCGCCGCCGCTGCCTCGACGCTGCTCAATCTGTCGATGATCGTGACGCTGGCGCTCGCCGCATTCTTCCCGACCGCCGGCCATGCCGCAGCCTGGGGCGTGCTGATCTCCGGCGTGCTGCAGGCGATGCTGGTCGGCGGCGACGCTTTGCGCGCCGGCGCCATGACGGCGTTGCGCTGGCCAGAGCTCGACGCCGACGTGCGCAGATTCTTTCGCGCGCTCGGGCCGGCGACCGTCGGCTCCATGGGCGTGCAACTCGCGCTGTTCGCCGACACCATCATCGCCAGTTTTCTGCCGGCCGGCGCGCTGTCGGCGCTCTACTATGCCGACCGCATCGACCAGTTGCCGATCGGCGTCATCGGCATCGCCGCCGGTACCGTCATTCTGCCCGAGATGGCGCGCCGCATCGCCGCCGGCGACGAGACCGGCGCCTCCAACGCGCAAAACCGCGCCATCGAGTTCACGCTACTGTTGTCGATTCCCTGTCTCGCGGCCTTTGTCGTCATCCCCGAGCTGATCATGCGGGCGCTGTTCATGCGCGGCGCCTTCACCGCGGACGACGCGGTCGCCGCCGGCCACACGCTCGCCGCCTATGCGGTCGGGCTCTTGCCCTTCGTGCTGATCCGCAGCACGGTTGCAACGTTTTTCGCCCGTGGGGATACGGCGACGCCGGTGAAGGCGGCGCTGATCGCCGCTGCCGTCAACATCGCGTTCAAATTCCTGCTGATGGGCCCGCTGGCGCAAGTCGGCCTCGCGCTGGCGACGTCGATCGGCGCCTGGATCAATCTCGGCCTAGTGCTATGGTTCGCCGCACGCGCTGGTCACGTGCATATCGACGAGCGGCTGCGGCAATCGACGATGAAGCTTGCCGCCGCGGGGCTCGTGCTGGCTGCGGCATTGTGGCTGTGCGAGGCGCCGGTCGCGCACCTATTCGCGGGCTGGGATCGGCTGCGCGACGTCGCGACGCTGGCGTTTCTGGCCGCGATCGGCGGCGGCGTTTATGGTGGCATCGTATTAGCGCTGTTCGGCTCGCGCTGGCTTGCCGCATTCCGCGCCCGGTCGCGCGGCTGACGCAAGGTTCCGCCGCGCTTCGCCGTCCTTGCCAATGGGGCCCGGTGGACATAACTGCTGCCCGACGCTATGGGGACAGACCGGGCTATTCGTGGTTGGCCGATTTTGCAGGTATTCATGAATTCCGCACGGGCAATTCCATCATTTTCATCGATACGTGGTGGCCGCGACATCGTTTTGGTGTGCGCGCTTGCAACTTTGGTGGCAAGTTGCGGCGAAGGCCAGAAGCAGGGCGGCGCGCCGCCGCCGCCGCCGGTCACCGTCGCCAAGCCGATCAAGCGCATGGTCACCGATTACGACGAATATGTCGGCCGCTTCACCGCGATCAATTCCGTCGAGGTGCGCGCACGCGTCTCCGGTTATCTCGACGGCGTGCATTTCAAGGACGGGCAGATCGTCAAGCAGGGCGATCTCTTGATCACCATCGACAAGCGGCCGTTCCAGAACACGCTCGAGCAGGCGCGCGCCAATCTGGCGCAGGCCAAATCCAATCTCGCCTTCACCCAGGCCGATTACACACGCGGCCAGCAATTGGTGCGCGATAAGACCATTACCGACCAGACCTTCGAACAGCGCGCGCAGGCCTTCCACAACGCGCAAGCGTCCGTCAGCAACAACGAGGCCGCGGTTCGCCAGGCCGAGCTCGATATCGAGTTCACCGAATTGCGCGCGCCGGTCAACGGCCGCATCGGCGACCGGCGCGTCTCGCCTGGCAACCTGGTGACCGGTGGCACCGCCGGCAATACCACGCTGCTCGCCACCATCGTGTCGACCGACCCGATCTATTTCGAGTTCACCTACGACGAAGCGTCGTTCCTGCGTTACGAGCGGATGGCGAAGACCGGCAACGACATCGTCAGCCGCAGCGACGGCGTGCAGGTTGCACTCAAGCTGATCGACGAGGATAAATTCGTACATCAAGGCCGTATGGATTTCGTCGACAACGCAATCGACCGTTCGACCGGCACCATTCGCGGCCGCGCGGTGTTCGACAATGTCAATAATATTTTCACGCCCGGCATGTTCGCCCGTGTGCGGGTGCCCGGCTCGCCGTCTTATGAAGCCTTGCTGTTGCCGGATGCGGCCATCGGCACCGAACAGACGCGGAAATTCGTTCTGACGGTCAACGCCGACAACACCGTCGTTCCCAAATACGTGATGCTCGGTCAAACCACTGGCGACAACTTGCGGGTGATCAAGGGCGGTCTCGATCCCATCGACCGCGTAATCGTGAATGGATTGATGCGCGCGCGACCAGGCCAGAAGGTCACGCCGCAAGAAGAGGGCAATCCGGGCGCCGTACCGGCGCAAGGCGCGAGCCCGCCGCAGAAACCGAAATAACCCTGCCGAAACCAATGCGCATCTCGCATTTCTTTATCGACCGGCCGATCTTCGCCTCTGTGGTCTCGATCATATTCGTGATCCTCGGCGGCGTCGCATTTTTCCGGCTGCCGGTAGCGCAATACCCGGAGATCGCGCCGCCGACCATCACCGTGTCCGGCCAGTATCCGGGCGCCAGCGCCGACGTTGTCGCCTCGACAGTGGTGACGCCGATCGAGCAGCAGATCAACGGCGTCGAGAACATGATCTATCTGTCGTCGAATTCGACCGCGGATGGGCGGTTCACGATCTCGGTGACGTTCGACATCGGCACCAATCTCGACATCGCGCAGGTCCAGGTGCAAAACCGGGTGGCCATCGCGCAGCCGCGCCTGCCAGCCGATGTGCGCAGCATCGGCGTGACTGTGAATAAAAGCTCGCCCGACCTGATGATGGTCGTGCATCTCTATTCGCCGGACAAGTCACGCGACACGCTGTTCATTTCAAATTATGCGACGCTCGAAATCACCGACGCGGTGACCCGCGTCGACGGCGTCGGCTCGCTCATCGTGTTCGGAGCGCGCGATTATGCTATGCGGATTTGGCTCGATCCCGACCGCCTGCAATCGGTCGGTCTAACCGCGGGCGACGTGGTGACGGCCCTGCAAGGGCAGAACGTGCAGGTGGCGTCCGGCGTGCTTGACCAGCCGCCGATGGACAAGCCAGGCTCATTCCAGATTTCGGTGCAGACGCAAGGCCGCCTGGCCGACCCGGAGGAGTTCGGCAAAATCGTCGTCAAACAGACGGCCAATGCGATCGTGCGGGTGAAGGACATTGCGAGGGTCGAACTCGCCGCGCAGGACTATTCGACCAATTCCTATCTCGATCTCGATCCGGCGATTGCCATTGGCATTTTCCAGCGCCCGGGCTCGAACGCGCTTTCGACCGCAAAGGCGATCGAGAAAACCATGGCGGATCTCTCCACGCGGTTCCCGCCGGGCTTGAAATACACCATCGTCTACAATCCGACGCAGTTCATCCAGCAATCGGTCGATGCGGTCGAATCGACCATCGGCGAAGCGATCATCCTGGTCGTGCTGGTGGTCATTCTGTTCCTGCAGACCTGGCGCGCCGCTGTCATCCCGATTGTCGCCATCCCGGTGTCGCTGATTGGAACCTTCTTCGTGATGTCATCGTTCGGTTTCACGCTCAATAATTTGTCACTGTTCGGTCTCGTGCTTGCCATCGGCATTGTCGTTGACGACGCCATTGTCGTTGTGGAAAACGTCGAGCGCAACATCGAGGCGGGCTTGAGCCCGCATGATGCGGCGGTCAAGAGCATGGACGAAGTGGGCGCGGCGCTGATTGCGATTGCGCTGGTGCTGTCGTCGGTGTTCATCCCCTCGGCTTTCATCACCGGAATTTCCGGCCAATTCTACCGGCAGTTCGCGCTTACCATCGCCGGCGCGACTATAATCTCGCTGATAGTTTCACTCACCCTGTCGCCGGCGCTGTGCGCGCTGTTGCTTAAGCCGCATGCGCGGCCGGAAGACGATACTTGGTGGAGCAAGCCGATCCACGGCTTCTTCCGAGGGTTTAATCGCTATTTCGACGGCTTGACCCGCGGCTACGGCTGGTTGACGGCACGGACGGTCCGCTTCGCAGTGCTGATGCTGGTAATTTATGGCGGCGTCATCGCCTTCGGCCTCAACGAATTCCGCAAGACGCCAATCGGGTTCATCCCGCAGCTCGACCGCGGTTATCTCATCATCATCACGCAGCTGCCTCCCGCCGCTTCGCTGGCGCGCACCGACGACGTCAATCGGCGCGCCGTGGAAATCGCGCTCAAGGTACCCGGCGTCGCGCATGCGGTGAACATCGTGGGCTTTTCCGGCGCTACCTTCACTAACTCGCCGAATGCCGGCGCCGTCTTCGTGACGCTCGATCCATTCGAGAAGCGCGCACAGGATCCGCAGCAATCGGCCGCCGCGATCCAGGGGCAGCTGTTTATGCGGCTGCAGGCGATTAAGGACGGCTTGATCTTCGTAGCCGCGCCGCCGCCGGTGGCGGGCATCGGCAATGCCGGCGGTTTTCGTATGATGGTAGAGGATCGCGCCGGGTACGGCTCGCAGGCCTTGCAGAACACGGTTTATGCGATGATGGGGCGGGCGGCGCAGACGCCGGGGCTCACGCAAGTCTTTTCACTGTTCGAGAACACCACGCCGCAGCTCTATCTCGACATCGATCGCGTCAAGGCGCAGCTGCTTGGCATCAATATTCCGGATGTGTTCGCCGCGCTGCAGATTTATCTCGGGTCGTCTTACGTGAACGACTTCAACCTGTTCGGCCGCACCTACCGCGTGATCGCGCAAGCGCAGAGCGACTACCGCAACGATTCCGAAGATGTGTTGAGAATCCGCGTGCGCAATGGTAGCGGTGAGACCGTGCCGCTCGGCGCCTTCACGACGATGCGCACCGTCACCGGGCCCTATCGGGTACCGCGCTACAATCTCTATCCGGCGGCCGAGCTCGATGGCACGGCGTCGCCCGGCTACAGCCAGGGCCAGGCGATCAAGATTATGGAGCAACTCGCCGCCCAAATTCTGCCGGACGGATTCTCCTACGAGTGGACCACGCTCGCCTTTCAGCAATTACGTGCCGGCGACACTGCAATCTTCGCTTTCGTGCTGGCCGTCGTGTTCGTGTTCCTGGTGCTGGCGGCGCAGTTCGAGAGCCTGACGCTGCCGTTGGCGGTGATCATGATCGTGCCGATGTGCCTCATCGCCTCCATCGTCGGCGTGGTGCTGCGCGGGCAGGACAATAATATTCTGACCCAGGTCGGCTTTATCGTTCTGATCGGCCTCGCCGCCAAGAACGCGATCCTGATCGTGGAGTTTGCCAAGCAGCTGGAGGACGCCGGCCGCGACCGCTTTGCGGCGGCAGTCGAGGCGGCTCATTTAAGGCTGCGGCCAATACTGATGACGTCGCTCGCCTTCATCCTGGGCGTGACGCCGCTGGTCTGGGCAGTGGGGGCGGGTGCCGAGCTGCGCCAGACGCTCGGCACGGCGGTGTTCTCCGGCATGATCGGCGTCACCACCTTCGGCCTGATCTTCACACCGGTGTTCTACGTGGTTTCGCGCTGGTTCGCACAGCGCTTCGCGCGCAGCCGCCGGCAATCGCAGCCGGCCGAACGATGACAATGAAATTCGGTTTCGGGCAGCCGCTTACGCGCAAGGAAGACGACGCGCTGCTGCGCGGCGCCGGGCGCTACGTGGCCGATGTCGCACCCGCGGCCGCGCTGCACGCGGTGATGCTGCGCTCGCCGCAAGCACACGCCCGCTTCACCATCCACGATCTCGATCGCGTGCGAGCGATGCAGGGGGTGCAGCTTGTGCTTACCGGCGCGGAGGTGACCGAACTCGGGGCGCTGCCGACGCCCGGCGTGATCCCCGGACCCGAGATCAAGATCCCGGTCTATCCGATCTTGGCCAAGGATGTGGTGCGGCACGTCGGCGACGCCGTCGCCTTCGTGGTCGCCGATAGCTTGGCCGCGGCCAAGGATGCCGCCGAGGCGATATCGGTCGACTGGCGGCCGCTGCCGCATGTGATCGGCGCCATAGCGGCGCTGGCGCCCGGAGCGCCGCGGGTCTGGGCCGACCGGCCTGGCAACCTTGCCTTCGAGACCGAACTTGGCGACGCGGCGGCCACCCAGGCGGCGTTCGCGCAGGCCGCACGCACGGTCGCGCTCACCATCGTCAATCAGCGGCTGGTGACGAATTACATGGATACCCGCGGCGTGATCGCGGAATACGACGGCGAGCGCTACACGCTCACGCTCGGTAGCCAAGGCAGCCACATCATTCGCGACATCATCTGCGGCCAGGTGCTCAAGCTGCCGCTGGACAAGATGCGAGTCATCACGCCCGACGTCGGCGGTGGCTTCGGCACCAAGCTGTTTCCCTATCGCGAATACGCGCTGGCCGCGGTCGCCGCCGAGCGCTTGCGCCGGCCGGTGAAATGGGTTTGCGATCGCTCCGAACATTTTCTCGGCGACAGCCATGGCCGAGACAACATCTCCAGCGCGCGGCTGGCGCTCGACGACAAAGGGCGTTTCCTCGCGCTCGCGCTTGATATCGTCGCCGACATGGGCGCCTATCTCTCTTGCTATGCGCCGTATATTCCCTGGCTCGGCGCCGGCATGGCGACCGGCGCTTATGACATTCCGGTGGCGCACGTGCGGCTGCGCGCGGCCTATACCAATACGGTTCCGGTCGACGCCTATCGCGGCGCGGGGCGGCCGGAAGCCTCCTATTTAATCGAGCGGCTGGTCGATGCGGCGGCGCGCGATCTCGATACGGCGCCCGACGCGCTGCGCCGCAAGAAC
>DAIMKK010000097.1:0-2332 GCA_036721745.1 Pseudolabrys sp.
CCCCCGCTCGTCCCCGCCCCGCGACTCCCGCCGGCCTCGCGTTCGTTCATTTGGGCTTGCGGCTGTTTCCCTGGGTCTCCTTAGTGCTGCTGTGGGAGCTCATAACGGTAACGGGCATGGTGAGCACCGCTCTGGTGCCGACGCCCGTGCAGGTGCTGTCGACATTTTGGCATCAGCTCACGGCCCAAGGCCTTTGGCTCGACGTATACATGTCTTGCCAGCGCGTCGTGCTCGGCCTTGTCTGCGGCATTACGCTCGCGATTCCTGTCGCATTCCTGGTCGGTTGGTACCGGGGCGCGCACCGGCTCATCGACCCGCTGATCAACTTCTTTCGCTCGCTTCCGCCAATTGCGCTCATTCCGCTGGTCATCGTGTATTTCGGAATCGGCGAGATTGCCGCATCGGCGTTTCCGAGCGCTACGATCGTGGACGGATGGGGCGCACGGAACGACTTCTACGACACGCGCAAGGAAGTGCTCAAACGTGTCATTCGCGCCTGGATCGCGGCCAATGACATGCTCATCAACCAACCGCAAGAAGCGCTCGGCATCCTCCACGATAAATACTATTCGAACATCGGCGCAGCCGACGTGCAGGAGATGTACAAGGCCGCAAAATGGTACAGCACGAAACAATGGGCGCAGTATTACGGCGACGGAAGCGTGGCGAAGTGGCTCAATCAGGTCACCGAATTCAATGTCGAAATCGGTGCGATCCAAAACCCGGTCATGGCCGACAAATACTTCGACCCTGGCCTCTACCTCGAGGTTGCGGGCAGTAATCCAAAATAGCCGCCACGGCGCGGTAAAGCGGCAATTTCGCGAACCCAAATGCCGACGACCGGCAATCTTGTGGGCTATGGAACTCACACACAACGACGTCAAAAAAATTCTGGAAATCATCGACAACGCCGAGCATCTCGACGAGGTCGAACTCGTCTATGGGGGCTTCCACCTGCGCGTTCATCGCGGTGCGACGTCGATGTCGCCGCCGCTGCCACGCCAGCCGGCGCTTCCGGCCGGGCGCCCATCGGCTAAGGCGCTTCCAGAGCCGGCATCCCGGTCGGTGGACCAGCTGGAACAAGCGCTCGAAGCCGGAGAGATTGCGATCCGGGCACCCATGCTCGGTACATTTTACCGCTCGCCGGCGCCCGGCGAGCCGCCATTCGTCGAAGTAGGCCAGCGCGTGCAAACCGACGACACGCTCTGCCTGATCGAGGTTATGAAGCTCTTCAGTTCGATCAACGCGGGCGTCGAAGGCGTAGTGAAACAAATCTTCCCAACCAACGGCGACCTCGTCGAATTCAACCAAATACTGATCGTCGTCGCGACGAACGCATAAAGGTGGCGCAATATGAGCGTTGCTCCCGACCGAGTCGCAATCGTTACCGGTGGTGGCGGTAGCCTCGGCCGAGCCATCGTCCGGGCGCTTGCGCGCTCGGGCACCATGGTCGTAGTGGCGGACCAGAATTTGTCCGCGGCGCGCGATGTGGAGACCGAGACCGTCGCTGCGGGAGGTAAGGCGCTCGCGATTGAGGCCGACGTCACAAAATCGGAGTCACTTGAACGCATGATCGCAGCCACGGTGGACCATTTCGGGCACGTCGACTATTTGGTGAACAATGCGGGTGTGCTGGGCCCGATCAAGCCGTTATGGGAAACGACGGATAGCGAGGTCGCACACGTGTATGGCGTCAATGTCGGCGCGGTGTTCACATGCACGCGGATCGTTGCGCGGCACATGATGGGGCGGCGTCGGGGAGCCATTGTGACGATTGCGTCCGTTGCCGGAAAGGACGGCCCGAAGAATATGTCGATCTACGCCTCTTCAAAAGCGGCGGTGATCGGCTTCACCAAGTCTTGGGCCAAGGAACTCGCTCCCTTCGGTGTCCGGGTGAACTGCGTCTCCCCGTCGCTGATCGAGGCAACCGGCATGAAGAGTCAGATGCCGGCCTGGTTCAGCGAGGATTCCGTTTCCCGCATCCCGATGGGTCGGCCGGCGCAGGCGGACGAAGTCGCGAACGTCGTCAGCTTTCTGCTTTCGGACGATGCGAGCTTCGTCACCGCCGCGTGCTACGACGTAAGCGGCGGCCGCGCGAGCTATTGAGGTGGTCATGACCGAAGCGATTCCAACGCCATCAGCTTCCGACGCGGTGCGCAGCTTGCACGACCTTGGCGGCCGCGTCGCGCTGGTGACCGGGGGCGGTTCGGGTCTCGGCAAAGCGATGGCTTTCGGCCTGGCCTGCTTTGGCGCCGACATCGTCCTTGTCGATCGCGACGGACCGGCGGCCGTGGCGGCTGCGCACGACATCGCGGCGCAAAGCGGTCGCCGC
>DAIMKK010000097.1:2342-8593 GCA_036721745.1 Pseudolabrys sp.
ATGTGAGCGTGGAGAGCGAGGTCGCACGCGCCGTCGAGGAGGCTATCACGGCGTTCGGTCGCGTCGACGTGCTGGTCAACAATGCCGGCCACAATATCAGGAAACCCCTCGTCGAGTTCAGCTGCGAGGAGTTCGATACGCTGCATGCGGTGCACGTGCGTGGCGCGTTCCTGTTTTGCCGTGCGCTCTGCCCGCATATGCGGGAGCGCCGATTCGGGACCATCATCAACATCGCGTCGATGCTCGGCCAGGTCGGTGCGCTGAACGTCAGCGCTTATGCAGCCGCCAAGGCGGCGGTGGCGCAGCTGGGCCGCGCGCTCGCCCTCGAAATGGCCCCATACGGCGTGCGCGTGAACTCGATCGCGCCAGGTTACATCGATACGCCGCTTACTCGGCAGCATGCGCCGGAGGTGCGCAACCGGATCTGTAACTCGACGCCGCTTGGGCGGTTCGGCGAGCCCGATGAATTGATCGGCCCGGTCGTGTTCCTCGCTTCGGACGCGTCGAGTTTCGTCACCGGATCGACTCTCGTCGTCGATGGCGGATGGACGGCGCAATAACCGGCATCTCGGATGAAGGGCAAAGTCTATCATGTTGGACACTGACGTTCGCGCTGCCGTCGACACGGCGCCTAAACGCGAAGGCACCGCCACCAAAATCGCGGTCGTCGATCAGACCTTTCGTGATGCCCACCAGTGCTTATGGGCGACCCGAATGACCACTGCGCACATGCTGCCAGTCGCCGAGCTCATGGATCAGATCGGCTTCCAGAGAATCGAAGCAATTGCCGCCATCCAATTCGATGTCTGCGTGCGTTTCCTGAAGGAGGATCCCTGGCAGCGCGTACGGCTCCTGCGCGAGCGCATCAGGCACACGCCTTTGAGCTCGTTCTTGCGCTCGAAAAACCTGGTGTCCTTCGATTTCGTGCCTGACGATATCGTGGCATTCTGGGTCGAGCGGCTCGTCGCCAATGGCATCCGCGAAATCGGTTCGTTCGACGGCTTGAACGACGTCGATAACATGCTGGCGGCGCTGGACGTCGCTCGTCGACTGGGCGCTCGCACGATCGGCGCGCTATCGTACTGCCTGTCTCCCGTCCACACTGACGAACTGTATATGAGGACCGCGAAGGAACTTGTCGGGCGTGGCAAGGTAGATGCGATCTGGATCAAGGACGCTGGCGGTTTGTTGACTGTCGATCGCATCCGCACGCTGGTCCCGGCGCTGCGCAAGGCGGTTGGCAACACGCCGTTGGAACTGCACAGCCATTGCCTCACCGGCGTCGCGCCGCTCGTTTATCTCGAAGGCGTCAAGGCGGGGGCGGATTGCATTCACACATCCATCGGGCCGCTGGCCAATGGTGCGGCGCAGCCGTCCTTGCAGTCCATGACGAAGAACCTCCGCGAGCTCGGATTTCGCCTGGACATCGATGACGCCGCCGTCGCTGAGGTCAGCGAGCATTTTCGCCGCGTCGCCGAACAGGAGGGCAAACCGGTCGGCCAGGTGCTCGAATACGACGCTTTCCACTATGAGCATCAGATACCCGGCGGCATGCTGAGCAACTTTCGGCTTCAGCTTTCGGAGCTCGGTCTTTCCCACAAATTCCAGGAGTTGCTCGAGGAATGCGCACGGGTTCGAAAAGAACTCGGATATCCGATCATGATCACTCCCTTTGCGCAATTCGTTGGGACCCAGGCCGTGCTCAACGTCATCCACGGCGAACGCTACCGGCATGTCCCCGACGAGGTGAAGAAGTACGCGCTCGGCTATTACGGCAAACTACTTGCCCCGATCGATCCGGACGTGCTTGATTCCATCGTGCAGAACGGCTCGCCGCAGATCGCCCTGAAGCCCGCTCCCCTTGCGCCTGCGCTCGCCCGGCTGCGCAGGCAATATCCGAGCGCGAGCGACGACGAACTTGCGCTCAGGTCGATGTTTGCCGGAAACCAGGTCGACGGCATGCTCGCTGCAGGTCCGATGCAGACGCAATATTCATTCGAGAAGCCTCTGGTGCGGCTGATACGCGAATTGGCCGCGCGCAAGGTCACCCGCGTTTACTTCAGCACCGACGCGCGCAGGTAAATCCGCGCACCGCGTCGCCGGGACATCCGCCTTCAATGATTGCGCGGTTCTCGGAGGAAAGAATACGGTCTTGCGGCTTCAAAGGCCCGGCTTGCACGTAAGACAAGCGCATCCGCGCCAATTGCGCCGACGATTTGGAGGCCGATTGGAAGCCCGTCGCGTGTCATCCCACAAGGAATGGACGCTGCCGGTTGCCGCGTGAGGTTGAATGGATAAGAGAAAGGCGTCCAATCGGTCCATTCCTCGCCCCATTCACCCGATGGTGGTACCGGATGACCCGCTTCGAACGCAGGCAGCGGCACGGTCGGGGTCAACAGCAGGTCATACCGTTCAAAGAATCGCGCAAACGCGGCGGAGACTTCCACGCGTTTGAGCTGGGCATTGATATAGTCGACCGCGGATATCTTGAGGCCGCGCGCCGCTCCGGCGATTAGGCCTGGGTCAGCGTGGTCCCGTACGCGCTCGCCATAGGGTTTTAAAGTCACTGCCGCCGCTGACCACCACAGTGTGGTCCAGGTCGCGATCGGATCTCCGCCAAGGTGTGGGTCGGCTTCTTCGACGTGGGCGCCGAGTTCGTCGAATAAGCGCGCCGCGGCCGTCACGGCTGTCTCGACCTCCGGATCGATGCGCTTGGCGTAGCCGAGCCGGGGCGAGTACGCGACACGGATGCCGCGCACGCCGTCGTCTAGGCCGAACCGAAAGTCGGGCGGGGCGATTTCCAGCCGTAGACATCACGCAGATCGGGCGTTGCCATCATCGTCAGCACTAACGCCGCATCGGCAACGGATTGCGTCAGGGGACCGAAATGGCCCAGCGTCCCGAGCGGTGAGGCAGGCCACACCGGAACGCGCGCGCGCGTCGGCTTAATGCCGTAGCAGCCGCTGAACGCGGCGGGGATTCGGATCGATCCGCCGCCATCCGTTCCGATCTGGAAGGATCCCATTTTGAGCACGACGGCTGCCACCGCTCCGCCTGAAGACCCGCCTGGCGTCTTGCGCGTGTTCCACGGATTGCGCGTCACTCCCGTCAATGGGCTATCGGTGACGGGCTTCCAGCCGAGCTCGGGCATTGCGGTCTTGCCGATAAGGATCGCGCCGTTCTCGCGAAGCCGAGCAACCGTCGGTGCGTCGTGCACTGCCGGCTCAGCCGAAGTCAATCTGGAGCCAAACCGGGCCGGCATGCCGGCGACCAGGATGTTGTCCTTGATACCGACCGGAACGCCATCGATCAGACCTTTGGGCGCGCCTGCCATCCAGCGAGCCTCGGACTCCCTTGCTCGCTGCAACACGCATTCGGCATCCACATGGCAATAGGCGTTGGCGATGCCATTATACCGATCGAGGCGGTCCAGCACGGCGCGGACGGCGTCGACCGGCGAAATAATTTTTCTCCGGTAGCGAGCAAGCAACTCGCTCACGGACAAAAATGCGATTTCCGCGAAAGCCATACGCAACGGCCCGCGCTGGAATTTCAGTTCTTGAGCGAAGCCTCGGCCTTGTCCAGGAACGAGTAGTCCACGTACTTCATCACCCAGCCGTCAACATCCTTGACCAAATCCGCTGGAATCTTGCCCTGCTTAGCGATCGCCGTAAGCCAAATGCGCGTCGAGGGCATATCGATGCGTGGCTTCGTGACGTCGACCGACTGCAGAGCGTCGAGGTTCACCTTGTAGGAATTCGGGTCGTTCATTTTCTTGGCGAGCAACTGAGCCGTCTTCTCGGGCCCATTCGTCTTGATCCACGCGATGCCCTTCAGCGTCGCGCGTATGAACTTCACGACCATGTCGGGATGCTCTTTGATATAGTCGGGCCGGAAGGCAAGCTCGAGGCTCTCGGAATTGGGGACCGGCGGCAGCCGTTGGATGTAATGCAGGAGGTCGGGCGCCCGGGCGACGGCGGCCGCAGATGCTGGCTCCCAGCCGATGAAAGCTTCGACCTCGCCTTTTTCGATCATCACCGCGACGTCGCTGATCTTTGCCGGGACGTGCTGAACCTTGAAACCTTGCGACTGCTCGATGTAGCCGAGCACCGCGTCGTGGACGGTGCCAACACCGGGCGAACCGACATTCTGCCCGGCGAGTTGTTTCACGGAAGTATACTTTATCCTCCCGACGATGGGCGCATTGCCCTTGGTCACCGACATAACCATCGTGACCTCGCCGCCGCGGGCCGCGAACAGCATATAAGGTATGATTCCCGCCGTGACCGCATCCAGGTTGTTGAGATCAAGCAAGGCGGCGGGCCCATTCGCGTAGGTCTTGCGCTCAAGCTTGATCCCTTCCTCCTTGTAGTAACCGTTTAACTCGGCAACCCAGACGGCCGCATAGTCGACCTCCGAGCCGGTCTGATCGCCGAAGCGCACCGTCGTAAGGTCCTGAGCGGAGGCCGGCGTCACCGCTTTGCCGGCCATGGCCGCAAATGCCGAAAGCAGCGCCAGCGCCGTGATGTATTTGGTCAGCTTCTGTCTGGATTGCATGTCACTCCTCCCTTTGACTAGTTTTACGGATCAACGAGCACCGCAGTTGCTTTGATGGTCATGCTTGCATTGCATTTTGCCTGGTTTGGGCTGCGACAGAGTTCGAAGGACTTAGCCAGTGCAGGCATTCGGCGCGAAGACGCATGAACTCGCTTGAAAGCGGGTCTCGCGGATGCTTGAGAGCTACCTGCAGATCGGCAACGATTCGCGCGGGCTTCTCGGAGAGCATCAAGATGCGGTCGGCGAGGAATACAGCCTCTTCGATATTGTGGGTGACGAAGATCACGGTACGCATGCGCCGGCGCCAAATGTCGAGTACCTCGCGCTGCATGCGTTCGCGTGTCGGTTGGTCAAGGCTCACGAAAGGCTCGTCCATGAGAATGAGATCGGCGTCGGTCGCGAAGGCGCGCGCAATTGCAACGCGCTGCTTCATGCCGCCCGAAATCTGATGGGGGTAATAGCTTTCGAAGCCTGTCAGGCTGACGATGTCGATGATCTCGCGCACCTTACGCGCAATTTCAGCGGCTGGTACGCCTTTTATGCGCAATCCGGTCGCCACGTTGTCGAACACCGTCAGCCACGGAAATGTGGATGGCTCTTGGAATACGAACGAGATGCTCTGGCGCTTCGGATTAACTGGAGCGCTGTCGATCAGCACCGTGCCCCGCGTGGGCTTCAATATGCCGGCCAAATAATCAAGCAGAGTCGTCTTGCCGCAGCCGGATGGCCCACAAATGCAGACGAACTCGTTGGGCGCGACGGCGAACTCGAGGCGTTCGTGCACGACGAGATCGCCATAGCTGTGAGAGGCGTCAACCTCCACTTTGGGGCGCTTGTTCAAGGAGTGCAGCTCCGGCATCGGGTTCACGTCCTACAACGTCACTTGCCAGCGCCACCGGAACAGATACTTCTCGATCAGCAGGAGAATCTCATTCATCAAAAATCCGATGAAGCCGATCAGAAGCATTCCGACGATGACCTCGGGCACTTGGATCAATTCGGCATAGTTGGTCATCATGCGGCCTAGGCCCGTCGAGATGCCACCGGCCAATTCTGCGGCAACGATCGTAAGCCAAGCAGCTCCCAGTCCCACGCGCATCCCAGCCAGGATATCGGGCATCACTGTGGGCACGACGACGTGACACAGAATCCAGAACTTGCTTGCACCGTGCACTAAGCCAACCTTGCGATGGATTGGCTCGACGCGCGCAACGCCGACGAGCGTGGAAGTAAATATGGGAAAGAAGGCTCCGAGGAAAATCAGGAAGGCAAATCGCGGCATGCCCGAAAAGAAGATGATGGCTAAGGGGATCCATGCAATCGGAGGGATGAAGCGGAACGGCTCCAGAACCGCGCGCGTTCGCGCATAAACGGGCGGGTAGAGACCCATCAAAAGGCCAAGAGGCACGCCGCCGAGCAGGCCGAGGCTAAACCCGACGAGAACGCGGTCAATGCTTGCCCAAGCATGAGTCCAAAGCGAGATACCAGACGTGTCGCCGTGCACGGCAAGACTTAGAAATGCCTGTACAACTTTGACAGGGCCAGGGAAGAACGGCGAAGCGATCGCCAAATCCGCAAATTGCCACAGGCCGAGCGTCACGATTACGGCAACGACGTTCCACGCGATGGTCGTCAGTCCAGTGCCGACGACGAACGTTGCAGGCGAGCGGATTTTATCTTCTACAGTCGTCACC
>DAIMKK010000098.1:0-8512 GCA_036721745.1 Pseudolabrys sp.
CAGCATATTGCTTATTGCAGATGATCAAGCGCTGCGACGCATCGAACATGCAAACGCCCTGTGAAATATTTTCCAAGGCTGCGTTCAGTTGTTCTTCCTGTTTCCTCAATTCATTTTCCGCCGCCACCTTCTCGCTAATATCCTCGTGGGTAGCGACCCAGCCGCCGTTCGGCATCGGCTGGTTCACGATTTTGATGATGCGCCCGTCGGGGCTTTCCACGTTTTGAATTGTCAGCGTGCGCTTGGCAATCTGCTTCAGTAATCTCGAATAATATTCGGACGGATCGCCGCTGAACGATCCTGTGGCCTTGCGATGCTTGAGCAGGTCTAAAAGCGGTAATCCGGGCTTAACGACCTCCGGCGACACGCCGTAAATTTCAATGAACCGCGAATTGCAAACGACGATCTTCGACGCTGCGTCGAACATCACCAGACCCTGTGACATGTTGTTCAGGGCGACGTCGAAGCGCAGGCTTTGTTCGCGCAATTGCTCGGCTCTATTCCGTTCGTCGCGCGCCCGTAGAAGCGCCTGGTAATTCCGAAACAACCGCGTGAATAGGACGGCGAACGCGATGATGGTGGCGATGGCCAGAAGCGATGCGCCGGCGATATAGGTAACCGTATTCCACCAACCGGCAAGAATTGCTGCGGTCGTCTTGGTCGCGGTTATCACGATCGGGTAACTGTGAACCCGGTGCGCGGCGACCATGCGGAAGGAACCGTCGATCACGCCCGCGCTCATGCCGACGCCGTGATCGGAATTGGCGACGAGTTTAAGCGCCACGGCGGTTGGGAAATGGCGACCAATTTCCAGGCTGTTTTTCGGAAACCGCGCCAGCAAGACGCCATCATTGCGAAACAGGCCGACGCCGCTGTTGGGCTCGGCGCTGATTTCGCCGAAATAATTCTGCAGATATTGGACATCCAATGCGGCCGAAATTATTCCCAGGAATTCGCCATTCGGCCCTGAGATCTTGCGCGCCAAATGGATGACCAAGGCCCCAGTAGCGCGACTGCTCACGGGCCCGCCTAAAAACGAAGTCAAGGTTGGATCAAGTTTGATTTGCTTGAAGTAGTCTCGGTCGGCGATGGTGGAATCGGGAGCGGGCCATTGGCGAGAAGAATTGGTCGCTTTACCATCGGCATTAAAGATTGTTAGCGAGGCGACGTAGGGCATGCCGGCTGCTTCGTGTTTCAACTTGATATGCACGTCGTGGCGCGCGAGCTGGCTTTCGATTGTTCCGTTGTTGATGAGGGACTGATGAGAGAGTTCATCGTTGAAGCCCCTTTGCACGGCTTCAACCGTCGCGAATGTTTGTTCGATCTGTTTGGCGAGGATCAGCGCCGAATTTCCCAGAGTCCGTTCGTTTTCGGATAGAATTCGATCGCGAAGTTTGAAAACGATGAGGGTAGCGCTGCCGGCGACGACAAGCGAGAGCACGACGACGCAAGCAATGATCAGCCGTTCCGGGCCGATGAATTTAAACTTGGATCTCGCAGCCGCGTTTGCGGCATGTGCGGATACCAATTTGCGAAACCAGGCCCCCATGAGACCATGTCCAAAAAATTAAGCGCCGCCCGTCCAGGGCTCGAGGACAGTACTGATAATGCAAATAATTTAATCATTCGCCTTTTTCTCAGTGAGCGTAGTGATAGGTGACTTCACGAAACAGCATCGATGGTTAACAAGCGATTTCTATAATTTTCCAATAAATTTCGCTGCACTCATTGAATCTGTTGGCAGCGGCGACCGGTCAGTCCATTTTTTGTGTATGTGATTGCAGTCAAGATGCTAGTGAATCGTTAGCTATGTCGGCTGTTGGGACTTACGAAAGTGATGCCCGCGCCACTCACACCGTCATCCACACGCCGTTCGCATCCACCGATTTGAACACCGCTTCCAGCGCAGCGGCCGTTTGTAAAATGCCGGCCGGGGGAATCGGGAATGCGCCCTGCCCCATCGCGGCCTTGGCGAAATAATCCAGGTTGCGGCCGAGATGAAAGTCGGCCGGCCGGTCGATCGTTTCCGGTTCCTTGCCGGAGTAATGCACGATCGCGCGCGTCTCACTGACGCTTTCCGCCCAGCAGTTTTCGCCGTACAGCGCAATGCGCCAGACAAACGGCGTCTTCAGCGTGGTGGCGAGCGTGCCGGTGGCGCCGTTCTCGAATTCGATCAAGGCGGACGTCGTGTCGCCGGTCGGTAGCTTGAGCGTGCGAGCCTTCGACAATGCGCTGATGCGCTTCATCGGCCCGATCAGATCGCGGAAACAATCGAGCACATGGATGCCCATGCCGGTCATGGCGCCGGCGCGGCTTTCCTCCTTCGCCACCCGCCAACTATCGGCCGGCAAGTTCGCCAGCCAGTCGTGGCTGTAATTGCCCTCGGCATACATGATGGTGCCGAAGGCGCCGGCGTCTTTGAGTTCGGCCAGCACGCGCATCGACGGCATCAACCGGAAATGATGGCCGACGCCGATCACGACACCGGCGCGCCGGCAGGCTTCCAGCATGGCGGTCGCGTCCACTTTGCTGAGCGCGAAGGGCTTTTCGCAGTAGATCTGTTTCTTGGCCGCCGCCGCCGCCTCGACTTGCGCGCGGTGCTTGGAGTGCGGGGTAGCCAGGATCACCGCCTGAATCTGCGGATCGGCGATAACCTCCTCGAACGACGTGCCGATCGCGATTTTATGTTCGGCGGCGAAGTCGCGCACCGTGTCGGGCTCGAGCGTAACGCCGCGCACAAAACGGATCGGCGCGCCGAAATCGCGCGCCGCCTTCACCAGGGTCTTGCCCCACCAGCCGAGGCCGACGATTGCGGTGTTCAACATTGTTCCTCCGTCATTCCGGCCGAGCGAGCGTAGCGAGCGAGAGCCGGAATCCAGCTCTGGATTCCGGGTTCGCCGCTTCGCGGCGCCCCGGAATGACAGAAAAATTCACGCCGCCGGCGCGCCGGGCTGCTTCATCGGATGCGCGCGTGCGAAGGCGTCGTTGGCCATGCAGGTGTCGACGATGCGCTTCACGGTCGGAAACGGCGCGATGTCCACCTTGAAATAGGTCGATCCGGCCGCCTGCCCCGCGAGGCAGATGTCGGCGATGGTGATCTGGTCGCCCTGGCAATAGCGTCCGGTCTGCTTTGAGGTGGAGAGATTGGTCTCCAGCGCCTTCAAGGCCTCCACGTGCCAATGGTGGCCCCATTTCAGCACGCCCGGTTCGTCGACCTTGTATTCGTGCGCCAGATATTCGCGCACCCGCGGCACGATCAGCGGATGGGTGTCGCAGGCGATGATCTGCGCCAGGCCGCGCACGCGCGCGCGCGCCTTCGGCTCCTTCGGCAGCAGCGGCGGGTTGGGATGCGTCTCATCGAGATATTCGAGGATGGCGAGCGACTCGAACAGCACGGTGCCGTCGTCCAGGATCAGCGCGGGCAGTGCCTTCATCGGATTGACCTTGGCGAAGGCTTCGTCGCGTTGCTTGCCCTGCATCAAATTGACGTCGATCACCTCATCGGGCGTGATGCCCTTGAGGTTGAGCGCGATGCGCACGCGGAACGTCGCCAGCGAACGCCAGAACGAAAAGAGTTTCATGGATGACCTCCCCGGCCGTGCTTTGCCGCCGATTACTTTTTCCGCTGCGTCCAATAAACCGTCATGCGCGAGCCATCGCCGCCGCCGTTGCCGTGTTGGGTGGCGTCCTCGAAGCCGGCGAGTGCGGCCTTGGTCGCGATCATGTCGGCCCCGAGCGACTCGCCGGTCGCGACCATGGTGCGCAGATCCTTGACGCCGTTGGCGATCGAGAAGGTGGTCGGCCCGGGATCCTTGCCCTCGAACATTTTGACGATCATTTCGGAGCGCATCGCCAGCGCTTTGTTGGCGCCGTTGCTCTCGACGAACAGATCGAGCAACCGCTTGGGCTCCCAGCCGACGCTGCGGGCGATCGCAAAAGCCTCGCCATAGGCCTGCCAGGCCACCATCAGCGGCAGATTGATCGCGAGCTTCATCGCCGCGCCGGTGCCGACCGGGCCGCAATGCTCGACCTTGCGGCAGAGCTGGTCGAGGATCGGTTTGGCGGTCGCGGCATCGGAGGGCTCGGCCCCCATCAACCCGAGCAACTGGCCCTTGCGGGCGGGCGCGGTCGAGCCGCCGACCGGACACTCCACAAGTGCAGCGCCCTTGGCGCGCACCTTGGGCGCGAGGTCGGTCTCGACCTTGGGCGCCACCGTGCTCATCTCGATGAACAGCTTGCCCTTGACGTCGCCGGACAGCAGCCCGTTGGGCCCGTTGTACACGGCGTCGATCGCCGCGCCGTCGGTCAGCATGGTGATAACCACCTCGCTGGCGGCGGCGACGGCGGCCGGAGAGGCTGCGACCTTGGCGCCCGCCTCGGCCAGCGGCTTGGTCTTTTCCGGCGAGCGATTCCAGACGGTAACCTGGTGGCCGACTTCCATCAGCCGCGCTGCAACGTTGCCGCCCATGGCGCCGAGGCCGGCTACTCCGATATGCATCAAGTCCTCCCTCACTGCTTTTGCCGGGACGATAGGCGATCACGACGCGGCTTGAAAGCCGCCTTACGACAATTGCCCACTCGACAGCCCCTCCACCGGCCACTATGAAATCCACAATGCGAATGCGCATTGCTGCGTTCAATTTCACAATGGGGTATTTTGAATGGTTGCGGCCAAGGGGACGACCCAGAAGAGCAAGGGCACCGTCGGTATTATCGGCCTCGGAATCATGGGCGGGGCCTTCGCGAAAAACCTCGTCCAGGTGGGCTGGCGGGTCATTGGCTACGACATCAGCGCCGCGCGCCGCCGCGAGGCCGCCCGCGCCGGCGTCGAGATCGCGCGCAACGCCGCCGAGCTAGCGGCCAAAGTACCGACCATCCTGACCAGCCTGCCCAAGCCGCAAGCCTTGATGGACAGCGTGCGCGAAATCGCCGCCGCCAAGCTGAAGCGCAAACTGCTGGTGGAAATGAGTACCTTCGCGATTTCAGATAAGGAAAAAGCCGCGCACGTACTCGGCAAGGCCGGCCACGTCATGCTCGACACGCCGGTCAGCGGCACCGGCTCGCAGGCCGCCGCCCGCGACCTGGTGTTTTACGCCAGCGGCGATCACGCCGCGATCAAGCGGCTGCGCCCGCTGTTCCAGGCCTTCGGCCGCCAGTTCTACGACGTCGGCGCCTTCGGCAACGGCAGCAAGATGAAATACGTCGCCAACCTTTTGGTCGCCATCAACAACGTGGCCAGCGCCGAAGCCATGGTGCTGGGCATGAAAGCCGGCCTGCCGCCGCAATTGATCTTCGACCTCATCACGCCAGGCGCCGGCAATTCGCGCGTGTTCGAATTGCGCGCGCCGATGATGGTGAAGGGCAACTACAAAGACGTCACCATGAAGATCGATGTCTGGGACAAGGACATGCGCGTGATCGGCGACTACGCCCGCAAGATCCGCGTGCCGACTCCGATGTTCGACGCCTCCAAGGGAATCTACATCAAGGCAATGAAGAGCGGCTTCGGCGCGCAGGATACCGCCGCGGTCTGCGCCGTGCTGGAGAAGATGGGCAAGGTCAAGCGCAAGCGCTGAATTGTCGTCACCGGGCTTGTCCCGGCCGTGACAAGGAAAGTATCGCGCCCTTGTATCGAGCCTGCACAACTTTGTAGCCTCCAAAAAAGAATGCGATCGTAGGAGGCCGCGATGGCGTCGATGCAGCAATTGTCCGAAATCCGCGACGGCATGCGGATCGATTGGAACGTACCCGTAACCATGGACGATGGCCTGGTGCTGCGCGCCGACGTCTACCGCCCGGCGAAAGACGGGCAATTCCCAGTCCTGCTGACTTACGGCCCCTACGCCAAGAACCTCGCCTTCCAGGACGGCTATCCGAGCGCCTGGCAGCGCATGGCGGAGAAACACCCCCGATGTCACCGCCGGCTCGAGCAATCTTTACCCGAGTTGGGAAGTGATCGACCCGGAGAAATGGGTGCCGCACGACTATGTCTGCGTGCGCGTCGATTCGCGCGGCGCCGGCTGCTCGCCCGGCTACATCGATCATTTCTCGCCGCGCGAAACCAAGGATTACTACGACTGCATCGAATGGGCAGGCCAGCAGTCCTGGTCGAGCGGCAAAGTCGGTCTCAACGGCATTTCCTATTACGGTATGAACCAGTGGCATGTGGCGTCGCTGCAGCCGCCGCATCTCGCCGCCATGTGCGTGTGGGAAGGCTCGGCCGACTGGTACCGCGACATGACGCATCACGGCGGCATCCTCTCGACGTTCTGGGAGAACTGGTACGACATGCAGGTCAAGGTCGTGCAATACGGCCTCGGTGAAAAAGGCGGCCGCAGCCGCGTGCACGGCGAACTGGTCTGCGGACCGGAGATGCTGAGCGAAGAAGCGCTCGCCAAAAACCACTCAGACTTCGGCGCGCAAATTCGGGCCCATCCGCTCGACGACAAATATCACCGCGACCGCTCGCCGGTGTGGTCGCAGGTGGTGACGCCGTTATTTTCGGCCGCCAATTGGGGCGGCCAGGGCCTGCATCCGCGCGGCAACTTCGAAGGTTTCGTGCGCGCCGCCTCCCAGCATAAATGGCTCGAAGCGCACGGCATCGAACATTGGACGCATTTCTACACCGACTACGGCCGCGAGCAGCAGTTGCGCTTCTTCGACTATTTCCTGCACGGCAAGACGGATGGCTGGAAAAAACAGCCGAAAGTGCTGCTGCAGGTCCGCCACCCGGGCGAAAAATTCGTCGCCCGCGCCGAAAACGAATGGCCGATCGCGCGCACGCAATGGACCAAATTCTTTCTCGACCCCAAATCGATGGCGCTCTCGACCAAAAAGCCGTCCGGCAGCGCCAAGCTCGCCTTCGAAGCCATGGGTGAAGGCCTCACCTTCCTCACGCCCGTGCTCGAGCACGAGACCGAGATCACCGGCCCCTCGGCGCTCAAACTGTTTACCTCCTCGTCGACCAAGGACGCCGACTTCTTCATCGTGCTGCGCGTGTTTACTGGCGACTTGAAAGAGGTCGTGTTCCAGGGCGCCATCGACCCGCACACGCCGATCGCGCAAGGCTGGCTGCGCGCCTCGCATCGCAAGCTCGACAAGAAACTGTCGTTGCCCTACCGGCCCTATCACACCCACGACAAGAAGCAGCCGCTGACCAAGGGCAAGCCGGTCGAACTCGACATCGAGATCTGGCCGACGTCGATCGCGGTGCCCGCCGGCTACCGCATCGGCCTCTCGGTGCGCGGCAAGGATTACGAATATGGCGGCGCCAGCGGCGGCAAGCTGTCGAACTTCAAGAACGAACTCACCGGCTGCGGCCCGTTCCTGCACAACGATCCGCGCGATCGCCCGCCCGCCGTTTTCGGCGGAACCACCACGCTGCATTTCAGCGGCGGCAAGGCGGCCTATCTGCTGCTGCCGATCATTCCGCCGAAAAAACAGGGCGGCGGGAAGAAGCGCGGACGGCGCTAGAACTGCCCCCACCCATTCGTCCCCGCGCAAGCGGGGACTCAGTGCCGACTCGACAAGCTTTGGGCTGGATTCCCGCTTGCGCGGAATGAACGGAATTTAGGCAACGGCGCAACAATACAAACGCGACCCACAACCAAATAGGGTATTCACTTCCCTCGGACCTGGGGTAAGGTCGCGCAACCTTCGGATTAACAGAAGGACCAGGGGGCATATGCAGCGGCGCGAGTTCATCACATTGATTGGCGGCGCGGTGGCTGGCTGGCCGCTCGCTGCGCGTGCGCAGCAGAGCGAGCGCGTGCGGCGGATCGGGTTGCTGATGGGATATCCAGAAGGCGATCAGCAGGCGCGAGCTAACGTTACGGCATTTCGGGAGGGGCTCCAAAGCCTAGGCTGGATCGAGGGCCGCAATATCCAGCTTGAATTTCGTTGGGCAGGCGCCGATCCCGACAAGGCCCGCGCCTTCGCGAACGAGATGATCGGCATGAAGCTGGACGTGATCGTTCCTAGCACCAATCAGGTCACGGCGATCCTTCTGCAGGAAACTCGCGAAATACCGATCGTATTTGCGTTTGTCGGCGATCCGGTCGGCAGTGGATTCGTTACGAGCCTGCCGCGGCCCGGCGGGAACGTCACGGGATTCGCGAATTTCGAGAATTCGATCGGCGGAAAGTGGCTAGAGATACTTACGGAGCTCACGCCCAAGACCCAACGTGTTGGGTTCATCTACAATCCGTTAGCACCCCCAAATATCGGGTTCCTGCGTGCGGCCGAAGCCGCCGCGCCGCCACTCGGTGTAAAGGTTTTCCCGCTTCCCGTGCATGACGCTCCCGAGATCGAGCGTGCCGTTACGGCATTCGCGGCCGAGCCCAATGGTGGCCTGATTATCGCGCCTCATGCCGTGACCTTGGGGAATCGCGATCTTATTGCTCGGTTGGCGGCGCAGCATCGCCTGCCGGCGGTTTACAGCGATCGGTACTTCGCCGAGAGCGGTGGCTTGTTATCCTTCGGCAATAATACGGCCGATCTGTTCCGGCGTTCG
>DAIMKK010000099.1:0-7470 GCA_036721745.1 Pseudolabrys sp.
AGTGATCAAAAATGCCGCGCTCGCCGGTCATTTAAAGACCGAGCATTCAGGTAAACTTCTGAGTTCGCCCGAGACGATGGCCAGCACCGATTCAATGGCCTTTTTGACAAATTGATTGTGCCCCCGGTGTGCCCCCATAGGAGATTCTCTCACTGTAACTAATTATGGCGAACCTCAATAAAACCTTGTTTTTATTGGATAATTAATGGTGCCCAGGGGCGGAATCGAACCACCGACACTGCGATTTTCAATCGCATGCTCTACCAACTGAGCTACCTGGGCGCCAAGGCAAGTTACAAGGCTTGGTACAAGTCCTCAGCTTACCCGCACAAACCGAGCGGACCAGCAGAGTGCCGCGCGTTATAGAGGCTCGATTCCAAGCTGTCTAGAACGGCGCCCGGATCACGCTTTAACCCCAGACACATGATCCCGAAAAGTGGGTACCGGTTTTCGGATAAGATCATGCGCGGATACCTAAAGCCGCGCGGAATCGGTCTTTCAGCACCACGCCGTCGCGCTCAGGCAGCACCCGCGGCGGCTCGTCCGCAGCGATCAGCACGCGGGCGAACAAAGTCTCGCGCAAGGTTTTCAGGCGCTGGCCAAGATCGCGCAACCCCGCCTCGTCGCGCACGTCGAGGCAGGGCCCGATGCCGCAGGCGCCGGCCACGCGGAGGAGATCGACGCCGCTCTGGGTATGGCTCGGCTGCATGCCGGTTTCGCCATAGACGCCGTTGTCGAACACGACGATGGCGAGATTGCCCGGCCGCTGGATGCCGATGGTGGCGAGCGAGCCCATCCCCATCAGCATCTCGCCGTCGCCGGTGATGACCGCGACGCGCTTGTCGGGCTGCGCCAGCGCCAGGCCGAGCCCGATCATGGCGGCGCCGCCCATGGCGCCCCACAGATAGAAATTGCGGGGATCGTCGCCGAGCGCGGCCAGGTCCCAGGTGGTCGAGCCGAGGCCGGGCACGACCAAGAGATCGTCGGCGCGGCCGGCGAGCAGCGTGGCCATGGCGGCGCGGCGCTCAAGTCTCGCAAGTCCCCCTTGGCTCATTTGGTCCACACCTTCATTTCGTCCAAACTTTTTTGCCGATCAGTTGCTGCGACAGCAGCACAGCGGCGATGCGCTCGTCGCCGAACACGTGCTGCACGGCGCGCTCGGCCGCGCCTTCGACTTCGTCCGGCGTCGTCACGCGATAGACTTGCGCCTCGCACAGCTTGAGCACCGGCTCGACGATTCCGCCCATCGGCTGCTGCCAGGGATTGAACTCCTCCCATTCGCCGCGCATGGTGATCAGCATCAGCAGCGGAAACCGGCAGGTCCTTGCTAGCGACAGCATGTTGACGCAATTGCCGAGCCCGCTCGACTGCATCAAGAGCGCGGCGCGCTCGCCGCCGAGCCAGGCGCCGGCGGCCATCGCCACGCCCTCCTCCTCGGTGGTGAGCACGACGTCGCGGATTTGCGGGTCGGCGCGGCAACGATCGATCAGCCGCGAATGGCCGGCATCGGGCACATAGCCGACCTGACGGATGCCAGCGCGTTTGAGCGTAGCGAACAGACGGTCCGGCCAATCCGGGCTTTTTGCGGCGGCTTGCGCGCTCATGATTTCTCACCCGGCTCGCCCTCGGCCGGGCGCGCGCCGTCCTCGTCTTCGTCTTCCTTTACGGGCACAACATAGACGCCGCTGAGCCAGCGGTTGAGATCGATATCGGCGCAACGTTTCGAGCAGAACGGCTTGAACGCCTGGTCCACCGGCTTGCCGCAGAGCGGGCAGCGCGAGGCGGTTTGCTTGCGATCGATCTCATTCATGACCCGCCAGCCTTCTTGGCATCCATTTCGCGCAAGTCTCTGGCGCGCAGTTCCGTCTTCAATATCTTGCCGTAGTTGTTTTTCGGCAGCGCGTCGACAAAAACATAATCCTTCGGCCGTTTGAAGCGTGCAATGCGGGAAAGGCACAGCGTGTCGAGCTCGCCCGCGCTCGCCTCCCCCACCACATAGGCCACCACCACTTCGCCCCATTCCCGGTCGGGCCGGCCGATCACCGAAACTTCGCGCACTTGGGCATGCGTGAGCAGCACTTCCTCCACTTCGCGCGGATAGATGTTGGAGCCGCCGGAAATAATCAGGTCCTTGGAACGGTCCTTGAGGTGGAGATAGCCTTCCTCGTCGAACACGCCGACGTCGCCCGTGTGCAGCCAACCGTTGCGCAGTGAGGCCTCGGTTGCTTGCGGATTCTGCCAATAGCCAGACATGATGACGCCGCGACAGAGGATCTCGCCCGCCTCGCCCGGTGCCACCGGCTGGTCTTGCGCGTCCGCCACCATTACCTCAACGCAAGCATACGGCTTGCCGGCCGACGCCAAGCGCTCGCGCCAGCGCGGATGCTCACGATGGGCGATGTCCTGCTTCGACAAAGTGGTGATGGTCATGGGCGCTTCGCCTTGCCCGTAAATCTGCGCCAGACGCGGGCCGAAGCGATCGAGCGCGGCGAGCGCGTCCTCGACATACATGGGCGCACCGCCCCAAATCAGCGTGCGGATGTTCTCGGCATTCACATCAGCGGGACAGGCGACCAGACGCTTGATCATCGTGGGCGCGGCAAACATCGACATGCGCGGCCAGGCATTGAACAGCGCGACGATTTCCTCCGGCTCGAAAGCGCCGCTCTCCGGCACCACCTGCACGCCCAGCCGAGCGACATGCTGCATAATGTAGATGCCGGAGCCATGACTCATCGGCGCGGCGTGCAGGATGGCATCCCCCGGCGTCACCGGATCGACCTCGCTGCCATAGGCAAGGCTCGCCATCGCAAGATTGTCGTGCGTGAGCATGGCGCCCTTCGGGCGTCCGGTCGTGCCGGACGTATAGAACAGCCAGGCGAGATCGCCTCCCGCGCGCGGCATGACCGCGATTGGATCTGCGGCAAACAGCGCCTCGTATTCCGCGCTGCCGATCGCGATCAGCCGCTCGAGACTTTTCGGCGCATGCGGAGCGATATCAGCGTCAAGGCCGTCCGAGGCAAAGCAAACGCGGGCGGCGGAATGTTCCAGGATAAACCCAAGCTCGGCGCCGTGCAGCTTGGCATTGGCCGGCACCGCGGCAAGCCCAGCATGCCAGATGCCGTAGAGCAGTTCGAGATAACGGTGAGAATTCTTGGCGGCGATGGCGACTCTGTCGCCGGGTTTAAGCTTCAGCCGATCGCGCAAGGTGCTCGCAAGCCGTGCGGCGCGTCCGGCCAGTTGGCCGTAATTTGCCACGACACGTGTGCCCGCCGCGGCCGCCGGCATAGTGGGGTGACCGAGACCAGCACGCTCAAGCCACAACGCGATGTTCATGGCGGGCGCGCCGGATTGGGTCAGGTGGCATTCAGCCAGCCGAAACGGATCGGGAAGCCCTCGCCGCCGAGCAGGCTCATGGTCTCGTAGAGCGGCAGGCCGACCACGTTCGAGTAGGAGCCGACGAGCTTGATGATGAAAGTGCCGGCGATGCCCTGCGCCGCATAGCCGCCGGCCTTGCCGCGCCATTCGCCCGACGCGAGATAGGCTTCGATGTCCTCGTCCGACAGCCGCTTAAAACGCACGCGCGTTTCCACGATGCGCTGGCGGAACGCCTCCTTCGGCGTCACCAGGCAGATCGAGGTGTGGACGCGGTGATTGCGGCCCGACAGCAGGCGCAGGCACTGCGCCGCCTCGTCGAGCAACTCGGCCTTCGGCAGGATGCGGCGGCCGACCGCCACCACCGTGTCGGCGGCCAGGATGTAGGCGCCGCGCAGTTCGTCGTCGAGCTTCACGTTGGCCAGCGCGACTTCCGCTTTGGTGCGCGCCAGCCGTTTGGCATGGGCGCGCGGGATCTCGCCCTTGTGCGGGCTTTCGTCGATATCGGCAGGCTTGAGCGCATCCGGCTCGATGCCGGCCTGATTGATCAAGGCGAGCCGCCGCGGCGAACCGGAAGCAAGCACGAATTTGGGCCGGCCGATCATGGGTTTAGCGGCTCTGATATGGATGCGAATGGGCGCGGAAACTAGCGGAACGGGACTATTTTCACAACTCATTCATTGCCGCCGCCCACCCGCCCGAAGCGCTCGCGGATGCGCGCCGTCAGCTCGTCGCGCACGGCGCGATAGGCCTCGAGCCGCTGCTCGCGGCTACCCTCGACGCCGGTCGGGTCGATGGTCGGCCAATATTCGACTTCGGCGGCGTTGGTGCGGGTCAGCTCCAGCGCGCGATGGTGCGCGGGCGGCGACAGCGTCACGATCAGATCGAAATTCAGCCCTTCCAGGTCTTCCACGTCCTCGAAGGTGACTGGCTTGTGGCGCGCGATATCGATGCCGATCTCCTCCATGACAGCGACCGCGAACGGATCGAGGAAGCCTCTCTGCACACCGGCGGAGCCGACATAGATCGACTTGCCGAACATCTGCTGGAACAGGCCGGCGGCCATCGGCGAGCGCACCGCGTTCATGCCGCACGCAAACAACACCGCCTGGGGGCGCGAGCGGCGCTCTGACTCGCTCACCGGCTTATTTCCCTTTGCGCAAGATCTTGTCCGAAAACCGGTGCCCACTTTTCGGGATCATGCGCTAACCCTTCCAGTGCAACACGCAAATCAAAGTGAACAGCCGGCGCGCGGTGTCGAGATCGACCGTCACCTTGTCCTTGAGCCGCTCCATCAGGATGTGCGAGCCGTCGTTGTGGATGGCGCGCCGGCCCATGTCGATGGCCTCGATCTTGTCGGGCGTCGCGGTGCGGATAGCCTGATAATAACTGTCGCAGATGATGTAGTAGTCCTTGACGATGCGACGCAGCGGCGAGAGCGAGAACAGATGCGCCATCACCGGCGTGCCGTCCTCTAGGCGGATGTCGAACACCAGCCGGTTGCTGTTGATGCTCAAATGCAGCGCGTAAGGGCCGCCGTCATGGCCGACCGGCATGAAGGTGTTTTGCTCGAGCAGATCGTAGATCGCAACCTCGCGCTCGTGCTCGACGTCCTCGTTGGAGCGGCCGATTGATTCTTCGTCGAGGGTGACGGAGACCAGGCGCTGCTTGCCCGCGGCGGGCGTTGCCTTGGCCGGGCTCATTGCTGATTGAGGCGGATCGCCACCGAGCGGGCGTGAGCGCTCAAGCCCTCCGCCTCGCCGAGCGCGATCGCCGCGGAACCGAGCGACCGCAATTGCTCGGGTCCGCATTTGAGCAGCGAGGTGCGCTTCATGAAATCGAGCACGCCGAGGCCCGATGAAAAGCGCGCCGAGCGCGCTGTCGGCAGCACGTGGTTGGAGCCGGCAATGTAATCGCCAATGGCCTCAGGAGTGTGCGCGCCGATGAAGATCGCCCCGGCATTGCGGATTTTTGACACCAGCGCCTCGGCGTTATTGGCGGCGATCTCCAAATGCTCGGGCGCCAGCCGGTCGACCAGCGCAATCGCGTCGGCAAGCTTCGGCACTATGATGACTGCACCGAAATCACGCCACGACGCGCCAGCGATTTTGGCGCGCGGCAATGTTTTGAGCTGCGAGTCCACGGCCTTCTCGACTTGATCGACGAGCGCGGCATCGTCGGTGATCAGGATCGATTGCGCGCTGGCGTCGTGCTCGGCCTGCGCCAACAGATCGGCGGCGATCCAATCGGGGTTTCCGGTCTTGTCGGCGAGGATGAGCACCTCGGACGGGCCGGCGATCATGTCGATGCCGACCTGGCCGAACACCAGGCGCTTGGCCGCCGCCACATAGGCGTTGCCGGGCCCGACGATCTTGACGACCGGCGTAATGGTCTCGGTGCCGTAGGCGAGCGCGGCCACCGCCTGCGCGCCGCCGATGCGATAGATTTCGTCGACGCCGGCGAGCTTGGCAGCCGCCAGCACCAGCGGCGACAACTTGCCGTCGGGCGCCGGCACCACCATCACCAGCCGCGGCACGCCGGCGACCTTGGCCGGCACCGCGTTCATCAGCACCGACGAGGGATAGGCCGCGGTGCCGCCGGGCACGTAAAGACCGACGGCTTCGATCGCGGTCCAGCGCGAGCCCAGCTCGACGCCGAGCGCGTCGGTGAAGCGCTCGTCGCTCGGTTTCTGACGTAAGTGATAGGCTTCGATGCGCTCGCGCGCGAGCTTGAGCGCGGCCAGCGCTTGCGGCTCGCAGGATTTTGCCGCCGCATCGATATCGTCGGCGCTGACGCGCATGCTGACCTTGGCCAGATCGAGGCGATCGAATTCCAGGGTCAATTGCAAAAGCGCGCGGTCGCCATAGGCCTTTACCTCGGCGATGATGTTGCGCACGCTATCTTCCACGTCCTGCGCGGCCTCGCGTTTGACCGCGAGGAAGGCGCGGAACCGCTCGGAAAAGTCGGCGCTTTGGCTGTCCAGTCGAAGCGGCATGGCCTGATCCTACCCGGAATTCAGGTCAATGGGTGATGCGCGCCATCGCGTCAACCCTTTCGCGCGGCTTGCAAACGGCGCCCTAAATCAAAAAGGCCCCGCCCGCAGGCGGAGCCTTGATGACGAAATGCTGCGCCCGCTTACTTCTTTTTCGCTTTCTTCATGTGGTGCTTGTGATGCTTGTGCATCGGTTTCGGAGCCACGTAGTCGCATGGCGCGAGGCAGACGCCGCCCATTGCCGTGCATTCCAGGACGCCGGGCACGCAGACCGACGCCGCACCGAGTTTAACGCACGCGCAGCCGACCCAAGTCGCTTTGGCCGGCGTACCCGTGGCGAACAACGCGGCACCGGCGAGCAGCGCCGCGAGAATAACAATCTTACGCATAGGATAATCCCGCAATTTGCTAGACCCCGCCACTACGCCACCGGAACCGCAAAATATCAAGCGAAACGCTGGCCCTTGGGCACCGCGCGCGGGTTTTGAACCATAATTTATAGGCCGGATATTATCGGAAGGGCTCGGACGGCCTTATCGGCGGCCCGCCGCCGGCGGGTCGCCTTCGGCGACGGCATGGACCGGGCATGCCGCCGTGGTCCAGGACGGTCCGAGATCGGCCAATTCGGCTTCCAGGCACTCGACCTCCAGCCGCATGGTTGCGCCACCGGAAAATGAAATCGTCACGACGCCGGACGGCGCATTGGCCTCGGAAAACTCGACCGCCAGCAGGTTGAGCACGGCATCCTTGCCGGCCGGGTTCACGTCCCGGCACTTGCACGACAGCACCCGCTCGACGCGCAGCGCCGCACGCCGCCGGCGGTATTCCGGCTTGGCGGATTGGGCGCTTTCCCAGTCGAAACGATTGACCGCCAGCACCACGCGCTTCTCCTGCGGGCGCCACATTACGTCGGACACCTTGGCCACCGCGTCCTGCAGGTGGGTGGAGACAACCTCCAGGTCCTCTTCATCGAGGACGACAAATTTGAGCTGGTCCATGGCAACGCAACTCCCGGTCCCTGCGTAACTAGGCAAGGCCGCGCGGGGGCGCAAGGTGGCCGCTTCCGTTGCATTCACCCTCCCCCCGCGAAGCGGCGGGGAGGG
>DAIMKK010000099.1:7480-7897 GCA_036721745.1 Pseudolabrys sp.
CCCCTGACCCCTCCCCGCCACTCGCAAGCGCTCGCGGGGGGAGGGGAAACTTAGAAAGCCGGCTCCAACCCCGCCGCGGTCCAGCGCGCGCGGGTGGCCGGATCGGTGAGCGCGCGCAGCAAGGCCGTCGCGGTAGCCTGGGACGCACTGCCGGCCGGGATCGCCGCCGTATAGGTGTTGGCGCTGTGCAGATCGCCCGGCAGCGGGCCGATGACTTTGACGCCTTTCACCGGCAGCACTTCGCTGATGAAGGTGCTGCCGATCTCGGCCCGCCCTTCCGCGATCGAGGCTGCCACTTCGGCGCCGCGCTTGCCCAGCACGGCCTTCTTGTTGACCGCGTCGGCGATGCCGAGTCTGTCCAGCATCGCAGCGAACATGATGCCGCCGGAGCCGCCCGCCTTCGGATCGGTATAGGCC
>DAIMKK010000099.1:7907-8465 GCA_036721745.1 Pseudolabrys sp.
CGGTGACCGTGCGGCCGAGATCGGTGACGCTGCCGGGCACGAACATGCCGGGCTGGTCGAGCGAGGCGATAAGCGATTCCGACAAGATCACCAGATCGGCTACCTCGCCGTTCTTGACGCGGTCGCGCAGCGAACCGGCGGTGTTGAAGGTGAGATCGAGTTTGTTGCCGCTGGCGCGCTCGAATTCGCGGCCGAGCGCCTCCACCATCGACTGCACGGCGCCGGCGCTCAGGACTTTGAGTGTGGACACGAAGCTATCCTCTTTGTTGTCATTGCCGGGCTTGACCCGGCAATCCATGATGATGCGCAGCAAACACTAAACTACGTGCAGCCCTCAAGTATCGAAGTTCATCATGGATGCCCGGGCCAAGCCCGGGCATGACGCCGAATGTTTGGCGAGCGTGCCGCATTGAATTCAGGCATGCGTCATCGCCCGTATTCTTTACCGGCCCCGGGTAGGCCGTCTTCCCAAGTCCGCCGCCCCGAAAAAGTACCGAGGGCGCGCGGGACGCCAAGGGTCCGTCGGACCCACGGACCTCGACGCCTCGCGACATCGAG
>DAIMKK010000100.1:0-8399 GCA_036721745.1 Pseudolabrys sp.
ATACCCCCCATAAATGCCGCAATCATGCCGAAGATCGCTTCGGTGAGGGCGCTCCTAGTTACCGTATTTCTAGCTGCTTTCGGCCACGGGCTTGCCGCCGCCGAGGTCGTTCCGCTGCCGCGTCCGCGCCTGCCGGCCTGGGTGGAGCCGCTCACATTCCGGGAGGCCGCCGGCCCCGATTTCAATTCCGCCGCGGTCACCAGCGCGCCGTCCGATTGCCGCTTGCGGCTCGATAAAATCGCCGCCGTCGCGCCGATGCCGCGTCTGATCGGACCGGGCGCCTGCGGCGGCGGCGACATGGTCGAGCTCGACGCGGTACTGCTCGCCGATCGCACGCGCATCGAGGTGAAGCCTGCGCCGGTGCTGCGCTGTGAGATGGCGGAGTCGCTCGCCGCCTGGATCGAGGACGAAGCGGTGCCGCGACTCAAGAGCGCCGGCATGGCTTTGCGCAGCGTCGACAATTACGACGATTTCGAATGTCGCGGTCGTAATCGGGTGATTGGCGCCAAGACCAGCGAGCACGGCAAGGGCAACGCCGTCGACGTGCGCGCCTTCACGCTCGCCGACGGCCGCGTGATCGGCCTGACCGACATGACGATCCCTAAGAATTTACGCGAGGGGCTGCGCGAGAGCGCCTGCCACCGCTTCACTACGGTACTTGGGCCGGGCTCCGACGGTCAGCACGAGGGCCACATCCATCTCGATCTCGCCGAGCGTCGGCAGGGCTATCGCATCTGCCAGTGGGACGTGCGCGAGCCGCCGACCGAAGTCGCCAGCGTGCAATTCGAAGGCAAACCGGTGCCGCTGCCGACGCCGCGCCCGGCCAGCCTCGCGGCCCGTTAAGCATTCCCGCAAACTCTGAGCGTCTCTCCATTCCAGCAGCACAGTTCCGGGGTTAGTTCTCGCGCATGTCGATTGAAGTCCAGTCCATTCGTCCAACCAGCGCGTCCGTCCGGCTTGAGCCGTCGCGGCCTGCTCAAAAGCGGGCTGGGCTTGGCCGGCGTTGCCGGCCTGGTGATGCCGAGCACGGCGGCCTATGCGGCGGCGCAAGCCGCCCGCGACCTCATCGTCACCGACTACCGGCCGGTGCCGCCGCGCTGGCCCGATGCGCACCGGCTCAGCATCACCGTCGTCGCCGATCTGCACGCCGGCGGTCCCAATATGGGGCTGCAGCGGGTGCGCCAGGTGGTCGATGCCGCGCAGGCGCTCGACTCCGACCTGATCGTGGTGCTCGGCGACTTTTTCGCCACCCACCGCTTCGTGACCGAACGGGTGCCGCATCCGGTCTGGGCGGCCGAACTCGGCCGCCTCAAGGCGCGGCTCGGCGTCTATGCCATCCTCGGCAATCACGACTGGTGGTACGACCTCAAAGGCGTGCGCAGTGCCTTGGCGACTGTGCGCATCCCGGTCTTGGAAAACGACGCCGTGCTGCTGGACGATCGTGGCCGCCGCTTCTGGCTGGCAGGTCTCGGCGACCAGCTGGCCTATTGGCTCGGCCCCAGTCGCTTCCGCGGCGTCGACGATTTGCCGGCCACGCTCGCGCGCATCACTACCGACGACCCGGTGATTCTGCTGGCGCATGAGCCGGACATTTTCACCAAAGTGCCGGAGCGCGTCGCTCTGACGCTCGCCGGCCACACCCATGGCGGACAGATCGTGCTGCCGTTCATGCCGCCGCTCTGGGCGCCATCGGAATTTGGTGCGCGCTTCGCCTATGGCCACATCGTGGAAGAAGGCCGCCACATGATCGTGTCGGGCGGTCTCGGCTGCAGCAAGGTGCCGATGCGGCTCGGCGTGCCGCCGGAGATCGTACGGGTGACGCTCGGGGTGTAGTTCGACTTGCCCCGGATGCGGCGCAGCACGAGCGAAAGCGAAGTGGTGCGACGCTGATCCGGGGTCTTACTAAACTCGGAATTTGTAAAGGTCCCGGATCTGCAGCGCATCACTTCGTGCTGCGCTGCGCCCAGGACACGCAAATAAACAAAAACGGCGCCCGAAGGCGCCGTTTTCCCTCAGCCCCGTAACTTCTTATTGGAACAGACTGCCGCTCGAAGCCACACGCGGGCTGAACGGCGAATCGCCCTGGTGCGGCGCCAGCACCACCACCACGGTGCCGTTCTTGACCCGCTTGTAGAGGTCGATGACGTCCTCGTTGGTCATGCGGATGCAGCCCGAGGAAATTGCCTGGCCGATATATTCCGGCTGGTTGGTGCCGTGAATGCGGTAGAGCGTGTCCTTGTTGCCCTGGAACAGGTACATGGCGCGCGCGCCCATCGGGTTTTGCGGGCCGGGGCTGACAAAGGCCGGCACGTCCATGCGCGCCCGCTCGCCCGGGGTCGGCGTCCACGACGGCCATTCGGTCATGCGCTCGACCTTGGCCACGCCCGACCATGCCATGGCTTCCTCGCCGACAGTGACGCCGTAGCGGATCGCTTTATTATCGGCCAGCACGTAATAGAGATAGCGCGCGTCGGTATCGATCAGAATCGAGCCGGGCGCTTCCTTGCGGTGATATTCCACGATGTGCCGGCGATAGGGCTCGGGGATCGCCGCCTTTTCATAAGGCGCCGCCGCCAGCAGCTTCTTGTCGCGAACGGTGAAATTCGCTTCCGACGCCGGCTCGATCGTGGACTGCATGCAGCCGCCCAGCACAATAGCGGCGCCGAACAACGCCACAGACAAGCCCCTAGCCGCCATTTCATCCTCACTTCTGATCGCTTCGCGAGGCGACCGCGTTCAACCTCTTCAGGCCGCAATTAAACGAAAAATCCAGGCGATTGCCACGTTTTCCCGCCTATCCACAAAAGCTTCTGCCGATCTGTTGCATGAATGCCGCACTCGCTTTTGGACAACCTGAGCGGCTCGGGCCGTCCGCCCGGTCAAGCCTAAAAATGACTTTGCCTACAAGGCGTTAAGAGAAGGTTTACCATAACTGGCCGAATCTGATCGAAATCAACGCGAAAAGGGCGACGATTCGTCAAATGTCACGATAGGACACGAATTGCCGCGCAATTCTGCCCCAGTCATTGAGCATATTTAAACCCTACGGACACCCAAGCGACGGATTGGAGAGTTACCACAATGAATGCGACAAGAGCGACGGAGCAGAGCCAAGACTCCCAGCGCCAATACAAGAGCCTCGACGATCGGTACGGCAAGATCGGGATTTCGGCGGTTGTCGCCGCGCTTCGCTACCAAAGCGGGGATCGCGACGTCAACGAGAGCCGCTACATCCCCTCCGACAGCGACTGAGTCGCTGGTCTCGAGCAGGCCACCGGCAAGGCTCCCACCACCTCTCTTCACTGCCACGATGACGCGCGCGGCCGCCACCGGCCACCACCGGCGGCCGGCGGCGGCATTTATTATCTTGCACGCAGCCTAATGATCGAGTCATGAGAGATCACCTGATCGCATGGTGACTCTATGCTCTCGGTCTATGTTCCGCGTGGCGGCTCGCTCGAGCGAATTCCGGTTGAGCCCGGGCAGTCTCCCTCGGAGGCGGCGGTGTGGATCGATCTGGTCTCGCCGACCGTGCAGGAAGACAAGCTGGTCGAGGCGCTGCTCGGCATCGCGGTGCCCACGCGCGAAGAGATGCAGGAGATCGAGGTCTCCAGCCGTCTCTACATCGAGAACGGCGGCCGCTACATGACTGCGACGGTGATGTGCCAGTCGGACACCGCGACGCCGAAGACCACACCGGTCACCTTCATTCTCTCCGCCCATCGCCTGGTGACCGTGCGCTACGACGATCCGCGTCCCTTCGCCATCGTCGAGCACAAATTGGCGCGCGTGTGTTCGCCCAAGGTGTCGGGCGAATCGGTGCTGATGGATCTGCTCGATGCGGTGATCGACCGCTCCGCCGACATCCAGGAGCGCATCGGCGCCGAGGTCGACCAGATCTCGCATTCGATCTTCGAGCCGGACGACGAGATGATGCCGCCGTCCTACAACGACGTGCTCAAGGCGCTCGGCCGCAAGGGCGATCTCACCTCCAAGGTGCGCGAGAGCCAGGTCTCGGTCGGCCGGCTGCTGTCGTTCCTGGCGCACGAGGCCGAGGTCATGAAATGGGCCAAGGACATGCGGACGCAGTTGCAATCCATGCAGCGCGACGGCATCTCGCTCACCGACCATGCCAGCTTCCTGTCCAATAAGATCACTTTCCTGCTCGACGCCATGCTCGGCGTCGTCAACATCCAGCAGAACGCCATCATCAAGATTTTCTCGATCATGGCGGTTGTGTTCATGCCGCCGACGCTGGTGGCTTCGATTTACGGCATGAACTTCCACCACGGCATGATCGAGCTTGAGTGGGAGTACGGTTACCCGTTCGCGCTGATCGTGATCGTCGTGGCGGCCGTGCTGCCGATCGTGTTCTTTAAGTGGAAGAAGTGGCTGTGAGAGAAGCTGCCCGCGACGCGAATTCCGTCACTTCCGAACGATTGCTTCGAACGGAATCGTTCGGAGCTTGAAAAGCATACACGTCCATCCGCAGGACACTGTAGGTGGCGCTTGCGTGAAGCCGTTCGGCGCGCGCGTTCTCTCCAGCGGCGCCCAAGGCCACGTACAGCGGCAAGAGATGCTCTTCGGTCGGGTGGTTTTTGGTCGCGAAGGGTGCCTGACGCCGATAGTCAATTAGCTTGTCGGTTTGGTTCTGCGTCAGCGCTGCATGGAACCAGTCGGCAAAACCGTTGACCCAATCGGGGGCCGGATCGTTCGGATTGTGGCCACGAAATTCCGACAGATCGTGCGTGAAGCTGCCGCTGCCGATGATCAGCACGCCCTCTTGCCGCAGCGGCGCCAAAGCGCGTCCGACACGAAGATGGTGCTCGGGTCCGAGATGGGGCTGGACCGAGAGTTGAAGAACGGGAATGTCGGTTTGCGGATACATCAACAGCAACGGCACCCAGGCGCCGTGATCCAAGCCGCGGCGTCGATCGACATTACAATCGATCCCGGCTGCGCGAAGGTGTTCCGAGACGCGCGCGGCAAAATGCGGCGAGCCGGCTGCAGGGTAGCGCATGTCGTAGAGCGCCCGCGGGAATCCACCGAAGTCGTGGATCGTCTCGTTGCTATCCACCGCGTTGACCGTCGGCACCGCGGTCTCCCAGTGCGCCGAGATCACGAGAATGGACTTCGGGCGATCGAGCGTGCCGCCAAGGTACTGCAGAAACGCACGCGCCGGCGTATCGGTGAGCGGCAAGGTCGGTGCGCCGTGCGATAGGAACAGACTGGGCATTGCCATGACAAATCCTCCGGCGGTGCAGGGCCGGCGTGCCGGCCCTGCCGCCTTGTTCAACGTGAGTATGCGCCGGCGAGTTTGCCGACCGGGTCACTATTGCGCGACGTACGCAGCGCAAACGCGCCGTCGCCGAGCAATGCCTGCGCGACCAGCGCGGCAGTCCAGAAAACCGGAAACTCCCAACCGCCGCCTTGGTTCGTGAACAGCCAGCCGCCGCCCACATGCTGCAGGGTGGCGCCGATCATGATGGGCAGCAGCAGCAGCGAAATAGGCCGCGTCCAAAGGCCGAGAATGAGGGCGAGTCCGCCGCCGATCTCGCCGGCAATGACCAGATAGGCGAAGAAGCCGGGATATCCGACGCTTTGGAAATACGCGACGGTTCCAGGGATCGTGAAGGTGAACACTTTGAGCAAGAGGCCGTGGGCCAAGAATAGGCTGCCGAGGCTGACGCGAAGCAACAGCGCGGCATAGGGAGCGGTTCGGGTGTCGATCATGGTTGTCTCCTGTGTTTGTCACCCTCATATGGCCTATTCCCTTTGGTGTGATAATATTGTGATTATGAATTACAGCTCACACTAAAAGAGTGAGAATACCCCATGCTGGACCGCCTGACCGGACTGGAGGTGTTCGCGAAAGTCGCTGCTGCCGGCAGCCTTTCTGCCGCCGGCCGGGCCATGGGTATGTCGCAGACCATGGTCACCAAGCACATCGCCGCGCTCGAGGCGCGATTGGGCGTGAAGCTGTTTCACCGCAGCACGCGGCGGCTTTCGATCACCGACGCCGGGCGCAATTACCTCGAAACGTCCGAGCGCATCCTTGCCGAAATCGACGCGGCCGATGCCGCCGTCGCGGCGGATCGAGTCGAGCCAAGAGGGCTGCTTCGGCTCAATGCTCCGGTTGCGTTCGGCGCGCGGCAGATAGCCTCTCTGCTCTCGGAGTTCGCGCAATGCCACCCGCTCGTGACTGTCGAGCTTGGCCTCAACGACCGTTTGGTCGACCTGGCCGAGGAAGGCTGGGATCTTGCGATACGGATCGGCAGCCTCAGCAATTCAAGCTTGATCGCGCGGCGGATCGCGCCCTGCCGCACAGTCGTGTGCGCAGCGCCGTCGTATCTTGCGGCACGCGGCAGACCGCGCATGGTTTCGCAATTAACGGACCACAATTGTCTTGGCTACACGCTCTCGAGCGTGACCGGCGTGGATCGATGGGCTTTTGGCGCACAAGGAGACGTCACCATTCCCGTTTCGGGTAACCTGCGCGCCAACAATGGCGATGCGCTGCGCGCCGCCGCGATCGCGGGACAGGGGCTCGCCTATCTGCCGACCTTCATCGTTGCCGACGACTTGCGTGCAGGCACGCTTGTTGCACTCGATCTGGATCAACCGACCGTCGAGTTTGGCGGCATCTATGCCGTCTTCCTGCCGGACCGTCATCCGGCAGCGAAAATGCGCGCCTTCATCGACTTTATCGCGACCCGTTTTGCGCCCGAGCCGCCCTGGGATCGTGACGTCGCTGCGTCCGGCGCAGTGCGCGCCCGCTAGAAGCAGGTCTAGACTTTATTCCAAATAGGACTATAGTCCAGGTATCCGGTCCACCGAGGGCGCTTCATGAGGCGTCATGGCTTCATGAGGCGTCATGCAAGTGGGATCGGATGCGGCGCCCGACAATGGCGTCGCGGTGGAGCGCCGGGAGGCGCAACCCCCTCCGTCAATGGGGGCGCGCCCCCCCGAAGCGGCTGACCCGGGTAACCGGACTCAGCCGTGGGCGCGCGGCGGGTTTCGCCAAACCCGCCAAAGGGCGGCAAGCACCACCGCCCTGGCGCCTCCCGGCGCTCCATTCCCTCATGCGGGGAGAGGAAAAAGGGACGACGGCCTACCCGGGGCCGGAAAAGAATACGGGCGGCGGAGCGTTAGCTACTCTGTCGTCCCCGCGAAGGCGGGGACCCAGTAAACGTAGACGCGTCAGTGATTACTGGATGCCCACTTTCGCGGGCATGACAGTATTATGAGACCTGTGCGCGGGCTTCGTTTTGGTCGATGAGAACGGCATTGGCCGCAGCGGTGCTACGACTACAAAAGCCATGGGCTGTAACGGTCTAGCGCTGATTTTCTTGTCGCGTTTGTTTCCGACCTTAAACACTCACGACGGTTAGAATCGTCATCGTTCGTTTCAGGTTGTAAGCGAGCGCGGTGAGACGGACCTGGAGGGTTGCCTTCGCCAACCCTTTCCACCGCATGCGCCGCAAACCATAGCTGCGTTTCCAGGTTCCAAAGATCTTCTCAATTCGGCAACGGACGCGCTGCACGCTATAATTCCAGCTACGGAGCGCGCGCAGCGTATCGTCGCCTGGACGCCCCCAAGCCCCGGTCTGCACAACCTTCGGGGCTCCACCCTTGGCTAGCACCGCTGAGGCGAAGACCTGACCGCGGTAGCCGCTATCGGCGTAGACGTCACCGGGATTGTCCGGCAAGGCGCTATGTCCAGCACGACCGTCATGAATGTTGCCAGGTGTGACTGAGAGTTCTTCGACTATAGCTGTCTCGGCGTCGGCGCCCACATGCGCCTTGAAGCCGTGGATCGCCTTGCGGCTTCTGTGTCCAGACCAAGCGGCCTCGCTATCCTGACGACTAGCGGAGGCGATCACCGTCGCATCGACCAGCGTGCCGGTCTTGACCTTTACGGCCTTTGCCTTGAGCTGACGCGTGACTTCATTGAATAGCTCCTTGTCCAAGCCGCAGGCCAGCAATTGTTTGCGAAACCGCACGAAAGCAGTGCGCTCTGGCGTCGCCTCGGTCGTGGAAAATCCGCAGAACCGCCGGAACGAGGCTCGATCATCCAAAGCCTCGGAAAGCTTCACGTCGGACAAGTCGTGCCACACCGCGATCAGCAGAGCCTTGAACAAGGCCAAAGGCGGCCATGCTGGCTCGCCCTTGGTAGCGCAATGAATGCGGTCAAGCAGTCGTTCAATTACGCTCCATTCTATCAACGCACTCAATTCTTCAAGGCCTGAGCGTCGGCCCATCTCCGCTCCAAATCCAAAAACCTCTTGGCCAATACGTCGACGTGGCATCGAGACTGCTCCAAAGCTGAGTTCAACAAAGCCCATTGAATCTGGAGGGTTCTGTGAGGTCGCGTGGCACAGAATGGCCCGGATTGCAGG
>DAIMKK010000101.1:0-5847 GCA_036721745.1 Pseudolabrys sp.
GGAGTGGACGCTGTCCTCGCCGCCGCCGTTCCATCAGTTCGAGACGCTGCCGCGGATCAAGTAGAGCCGAGACGTAGCTAATGTCGCTCATCAGCGAAGGCGCAGACTTCCGCGGCCGGCTTGCCGCCGGCCAAGGTCTCGGACTTATCGAGCCTAGCTCTGCAACGGTCGGCGACTATGTCGCGCTGATGAAGCCGCGCGTGATGTCGCTGGTGATCTTCACCGCGCTGGTGGGCCTGGCGGTCGCGCCCGGCACGTTGCATCCGCTGATCGGCTTCACGGCGCTGCTTTGTATCGCGGTCGGCGCCGGCGCCGCCGGCGCGCTCAACATGTGGTACGACGCCGACATCGACGCGATCATGACGCGCACGCAGCGCCGTCCGGTGCCGATGGGCCGCGTGCAGCCGGGCGAGGCGCTGGCTTTCGGGCTGACGCTTGGCGGTTTCGCGGTGGTGGTGCTCGGCCTGTTGGTGAACGTGCTCGCCGCCGCGCTGCTTGCTTTCACCATCTTCTTCTACGTCGTCATCTATACGATCTGGCTCAAGCGCTTGACGCCGCAGAACATCGTGATCGGCGGCGCTGCCGGCGCCTTCCCGCCGATGATCGGCTGGGCGGCGGCGACCGGCTCGCTCTCGCTCGAGCCGGTGTTGCTGTTCATGATCATCTTCTTCTGGACGCCGCCGCATTTCTGGGCGCTGGCGCTCACCCGCACCGAGGATTACGCCCGCGCCGGCATTCCGATGCTGCCGGTGGTTGCCGGCGACGCCTCGACGCGGCGCCAAATCCTGCTGCATACCCTCATTCTGGTGCCGCTCGGCATCGCACCATGGACCTTCGGCTATGCCGGCGCGCTTTACGGGCTGACCGCGGTCGGCTCCGGGGCGATAATGCTGGCGCTGGCCTGGCAGGTTTTCAGGGAGCGCCGCCCGGCCGAGCGCGCCAGCAAGCATCTTTTCGCCTTCTCGATCCTGTACCTGTTCCTGCTGTTTGCCGTACTGCTGGTCGAGCGGGGATGGGGCGGGCTGCTCGCCCGGTTGGTGGCGTGACCATTGGCATCGTGATGAACACGGAACCGAAAGACGAGGGCGTCGTCCTCACCGAGGCGCAGAAACGCGCCCGGCGCTCGCGCTCGATCGCCATCGCGCTGTCGCTCGCCGCGCTAGTGATCTTGTTTTACGTGGTGACTCTGGTGAAGGGTCCGATCGTTTTGGTGCGCCCGCTATGACGAACCAACCGACCCGCAACGGCAAGCGGCCGCTCCGGCGCGACATGGTGATTGCCGCCTGCTGCGGCGTGTTCGCGGCGTGCATGGTGGGCGCGGCCTATGCCGCGGTACCGCTGTACAACTGGTTCTGCCGCACCACTGGTTTTGCCGGCACCACCCAGGTCTCGCAACAAGCGCCCGAGCAGGTGCTCGGCCGTACCATTGCCGTCCGCTTCGATTCCAACGTCGCGCCGGGGCTGCCATGGAAATTCGAGCCGGAGCAGAACGAGATCAAGTTGCGCATCGGCGAAGTGGCGACCGTTCATTACAAGGTCGTCAATCAAGCCGCGCGCACCATCTCCGCGCAGGCGTCCTACAACGTGTCGCCGCCGCAGGCCGGCGCCTATTTCGACAAGATCAACTGCTTCTGCTTCACCGAGCAGCGCCTGAAGCCGGGCGAGACGCGCGAGATGACGGTGGTGTTCTACGTCGATCCGGCGATCGCCAAGGACCACGACCAGAATGCGCTCAATACGATCACGCTGTCTTATACGTTCTATCGGCTGCCGGAAACCGAACAGCCGGTGGCCGAGGCGCCGGACACGAAATCGAATAGACTTTAACCGGGGATAAGGGGGCGCCCGCGGCGCCCGACCAAACGGAGACGACAATGGCCGACGCTCACGCCAAGCATCACGACTACCACCTGGTCGATCCGAGCCCGTGGCCGGCGGTCGGCGCCACGGCCGCTTTCATCATGGCGGTCGGCGCCATCACCTGGATGCACCACATGTTTGCCGCGGCGCCGCTGGTGTTCGGCCTCGGCGTGGTCGGTGTGCTCTATACCTTCGTGGCTTGGTGGCGCGACGTGATCAACGAAGCCCAGTTCGGCGGCTACCACACCCGCGTGGTGCAGATCTCGCACCGCTACGGCATGATCCTGTTCATCGCCTCCGAGGTGATGTTTTTCGTCGCCTGGTTCTGGGCCTATTTCAACACCGCGCTGTTCCCGGGCGACGCCCACGACGTCGGGCGGCTCGCCATCACCCACGGTGTATGGCCGCCGCAGGGCATCGAGACCTTTAATCCCTGGCACCTGCCGCTGCTCAATACGCTGATCCTGCTCACCTCGGGCACCACGGTGACCTGGGCACATCACGCGCTGTTGGAGAACGACCGGCAGGGGCTCAAATTGGGCCTGGCGCTGACCATCCTGCTCGGCCTCACCTTCACCTGCGTGCAGGGCTACGAATATGCGCACGCGGCGTTTCACTACAGCGGCAACATCTACGGCGCCACCTTCTTCATGGCGACCGGGTTCCACGGCGCCCATGTGATCATCGGCTCGATCTTCCTGATCGTCTGCCTGTTCCGCGCCGTCAACGGCCACTTCACGCCGACCCAGCATCTCGGCTTCGAGTTCGCCGCCTGGTACTGGCATTTCGTGGACGTGGTGTGGCTGTTTTTGTTCGCCTGCATATATGTGTGGGGCGCCGGCGTGCCGCATCCCGAGTGACCATCGCGAGATGATTTCTCAAGAGGGCGGCGTCAAAGCGCCGCCCTTTTGCTTTACAGGAAGAACGAAAAGATGGCCGCCGAATCGCTACCGATCGCCCGGGGCCTGCGCGGCCGCTGTCCGCGCTGCGGCGAGGGCAAGTTGTTCCAGGGCTTTCTGGGGCTGCGCCCGCGTTGCGAGCATTGCGGCCTCGAGTTCGCCTTTGCCGATGCCGGCGACGGCCCGGCGGTATTCGTGATTCTGATTGGCGGCGCGATCGTGGTGTTCGCGGCGCTGATGACGGAAGTCGTCTATCAGCCGCCGTATTGGCTGCACGCGGTGCTTTGGCTGCCGCTGGTCCTGATCGTGACGCTGACGCCGTTGAGGCCGATAAAAGGTCTGCTGATCGCGCTGCAGTACCATCACAAGGCACAGGAAGGCCGTCTCGAAAATCGAGGCGATAGGTGAGGGCGCCGCGCGAAAAACGCGGAGGCGGCGTGATCGAAGCGACGGTGTGCGCCGTGGCCGGCGTCGCGATCCTGATCGGGCTTGGCATCTGGCAACTCGACCGCAAGGTCTGGAAGGAAAATCTGATCGCCACCGTGACGGAGCGCCTCGCGCGCGCGCCCGAGGATTTGCCGCCGCGCGAGCGCTGGCCGCAGCTCGTCCCCGACGGCAACGAATATACCCGCGTCAAATTCCCGGCCGAATTCCTCGCCGGGCAAGAGGCGCTGGTCTACACCGCCGGCTCCGCCTTCCGCCCCGATGTGCAGGGGCCGGGCTATTGGGTGTTCGCGCCAGCGCGGCTTGCCGGCGGCAGCGTCGTGCTGGTCGACCGCGGCTTCGTTCCGGCCGACCGCAAGGAGCCCGCCAGCCGCGCGCAAGGCGCACCGCTCGGCATCGTCGATATCGTCGGCGTCATGCGCTGGCCCGAGGCGCGCGGTATGTTCACGCCGGCCGACGACCCGAAGACCAATGTCTGGTATTTGCGCGACCCTGCGGCGATCGCCGCGGCGAAGAAATGGGATACCGCCGCGCCGTTCTACGTCGAGCAGGAGGCGCCGGTGCCGCCCGGCGGCCTGCCCAAGCCGGGCAAGCTCTCGGTCAGCCTGCCGGACAACCATCTGCAATATGCCATCACCTGGTTCGGCCTCGCGCTGGGCCTGGCCGGCGTCTATGTGACGTGGCTCGGTGGCCGCATTCGGCGGCACGCATAGCGGCAGCGATCGGCCTTGCCGCTTGATATGCATCAAATCAATCCGCCCCAGGTTCGCGTTATGAACGGCGGACCGAGCCATCGCCGACCGATGGCCCGCAGACGGGGGCCATTCGACCGTGGTGACGCGAATTCTCGAACACCTGACGTGGGGGATCGAACGCGCGCTCGCTTATGCCTTCATTGCCGCGGTCGCGCTCAACTTCATCAACGTCGTCGGCCGCTATGTCTTCGGCGAAACCATCCTGAGCGCCGACGAGCTGCAAATCTTCATCATGGTGTTCATGACCTTCCTCGGCGCCGCCGTGGTCGCCTGGCGCAATCAGCACCTGCGCATGGACGTTCTCGTGAACGCGCTGCCGGTGCCGGTGCGCCGGCTGATAAGAATTGTCGAGCTCGCAGTTATCGTCATTCTCGCCAGCTTCGTGCTGTGGAATTCGACCTATTACGCCATGCAGATGTTCGACATCGGTCGCATGAGCGATATGGCGCAGGTGCCGATGTGGATTCCGCATGGCGTAGTGGCGGCGGGCTTCGGACTGATGGCGCTCATCGCAGGCCTGCGCCTTTTTGAGTTGCTGGCCGGACGTGAGCCGGCCGGCGGCAAATCCGGCACAGAGGCCTGAGCCATGTCGTTTGCTCTCGGTGTGGTGCCGGTCGCTCTGCTGCTGCTCGGGTTTCCGATCTTCATCGTCCTGCTGGCGTCGGTCAGCGTCGCGCTGGTGTTCTTCATGCATATGCCGATCGCGGCGTTGCATCAGAACATGTTCGGATCGATCAATGCCTTTTCACTGCTGGCGATTCCGTTTTTCGTCTATGCCGGCGAACTGATGGGGCGCGGCAGCGTCGCCCAGCGCCTGGTCGATTTTGTGCAAGGCGGCGTCGGCTCGGTGCGCGGCAGCCTCGCCGTCACCACGGTCGGAACCTCGGCGATATTCGGTGCGATCTCCGGCATCAGCGCGGCCTGCGTCGCAACAATAGGCCGCATCATGTATCCGGCGATGCGGCGCGCCGGCTATCCGGAACATTTCTCCGCCGGCCTGGTCACCGCGGTCGGCGCCATCGACATCATCATCCCGCCCAGTATTCCGATGATCGTCTACGGCGCCTCGGCCGAGGAATCGGTGCCGCGGCTTTACGCGGCGGGCGTTGTGCCGGGCCTGATGTTGACGTTCATGCTGGCGGCCTACGTCATGTGGTTCGCCCGCCGCCATGGCATCGGCGCCGGCGAGGCATTCAAGTTCGATCAGTTCCTGCGCGGGCTTACCCGCGGCATCTGGGCGCTCGGCATGCCGTTCATCATTCTCGACGGCATCTATGGCGGCGTTTTCTCGCCGACCGAGGCGGCGGCGGTGGCCTGCGTTTACGCCGCCTTCGTTACCCGGTTTGTCTTTCGCGAACTCGGCTGGCGCGATATTGTCGAGGCCGCCTCGGCAACCGTGCTGTTCTCGGCGCAGATCCTCATCATCGTCGCCTGCGCCGGGGTATTCTCCTGGCTGCTGACCGTCAATCAGATCCCCGCGGCGATCGTCGCCTGGCTGCAGGCGCTCAATATTTCCGCCTGGATGTTCCTGCTGACGATCAACGTCATCCTGCTGGTGGTCGGCTGCTTCCTCGATCCGCTGTCGGCGATCCTGCTGCTGACGCCGCTCTTGGTGCCGCTGGTCAAGGCCTTCGGCATCGACACCGTGCATTTCGGCATTGTGGTGACGGTGAATCTGGCGATCGGGCTGTTCCATCCGCCGTTCGGGATGAACATCTTCGTTGCCCAATCCGTGCTCGGGCTCGAATTGCGCTCGATCTATCGCGGCATCATTCCGTTTCTGGTGATTTACCTGATCGCGCTCGCGCTGATCACTTATATTCCGGGGATTTCGCTCGGCGGCATGCACCTGCTGCTGGGGATCAAATAACGCAAGCCCAAACGGCTTT
>DAIMKK010000101.1:5857-8363 GCA_036721745.1 Pseudolabrys sp.
CCGCCATTCCGGGAATGACGGCGCAAGTCGCGCGATCGTTATCTCGTCGGCGTTACTGATACTTCTTCGCGGTCGTGACGATCGTGTTGTAGTCCGCCTTCATTTGCGGATTGGTCTCCATCACCGCCGGGATCACCGACGTCACGTCCTTCAGATAGGCAGCGGCCTCGGCGGGCGGCAAGGTAATCGCTTCACCGCCGTTCTTGACCCAGATTTCCCGGGTGCGCTCGACGTCGGCGACGCCGAAGGTGGAAAATACAACTTCCGCCTTGCGCGCTTCTTCCCGCACGATCGTCGCGAGTTCCGGCCCGATCGACTTCATGAAGTTCCGGTTGACCACGCCGCCGACGAAAAGGAACGACGACGGAAGATAAGTCGCCGTCTTGGTCACGTCATAGTATTTGAATCCGGTCAGCACGTTGAACGATGAGATCGAGGCGTCGATCGTCTTGTTCTGCATCGCCGGCAGCACCTCGCCGAGCGGGATCGATACCGGCGAAGCACCGAGCTTCTTGAATGGCTGGATATGCAGCGGCGCCGGGCCGGGGACGCGGATCTTCTGGCCCTTGAAGTCCGCGGCGGTGCGGATCGCTTTGTGCGAGGCCACCATCAGCGGACCGTTGTTGCCCACTACCAGAATTTCGATGCCCTTGGCTTCGCCGAAGGTCGCGAGCCGCGCCCGCACGGCCGGATCGGAGAGCACCTTCTGACTTTGCGCGACGTTGTCGAACATGCCGGCGGCATCGAACACTTGGAAGCGAGATTCCAGCCCGATCAGGAAGCCGACGGCCGGCATGGCGAACTCGATGGTGCCGAGCGCCACGCCGTCAACGGTCGTGGGGATTTGCCCGAGCTGGCTCGCCGGATAAATTTCTACCTTGATGCGGCCGCCGGAACGCTGCTCGACGCCCGCCTTGAACGCCTTCATCCATTCATGCGGGGCATCGTTGACCGTCGGCGACGACAGCTTCATGGTGAATTGCTGTGCGTTCGCCGCGTTGGCGAACAGCATCATGGCCGCGACGGCAGCCACCCGAAATATCCAGCTTCTCATCGTGCACCCCCGGTTTTGCGTTGGCATGAATAGAGATTCCGGCGATTTCAGACGAACAAAATCAATATTCGCGCCGGCAATTGTCTCAAGGAGAACAGTTCATTAAATGCCGCCGGGCGATGTTGACCTGGATCAATCAGGGATGACGGTCGCGCCTGGTTTTCTTGTGCAAGCCTCGGCGCGCGGCTACTGTGCGACGAAATCGCGGTCTGATCAAACGAGAAACGATAACTGAATCAATGCGTTATGTCTCAACTCGGGGCGAGGCCCCGGCGCTCGATTTCGTCGAGGTCATGCTCGCGGGGCTCGCCCGCGACGGCGGCCTCTACGTGCCGGAATCCTGGCCCGCGCTCGATGCCGAAACGATCGCCGGCTTCGCGGGTAAGCCATACGCCGAAGTCGCGGTCGAGGTGATCAAACCCTTCGTCGGCGCCGCCATTCCGCAGGCCGATCTCGACCGCATGGCGCGCGAGGCCTACGGCACGTTCCGTCACCCGGCGACCGCGCCGCTCGCGCAATTGGCCTCGAGTCTGTACGTGCTTGAGTTGTTTCATGGGCCGACGCTCGCCTTCAAGGATCTCGCCATGCAGCTGGTCGCGCGGCTGATGGACCACGTGCTGCAACAACGCGGCGAGCGCACCACCATCGTGGTGGCGACCTCGGGCGACACCGGGGGCGCCGCGGTAGAGGCGTTCCGCGGCCGCGCCCAGGTGGACGTGGTGGTGTTGTTCCCGCATGGCCGCATATCCGACGTGCAGCGGCGCATGATGACCACGGTGCCGGACGCCAACGTGCATGCTTTGGCGATCGAAGGCACCTTCGACGATTGTCAGGCGCTGCTGAAGGCGATGTTCAATCATCACGCGTTCCGCGACCGCGTGCGGCTGTCCGGTGTCAATTCCATCAACTGGGCGCGCATCGTCGCGCAGGCGGTCTACTACTTCACCGCCGCGGTCGCGCTTGGCAGCCCGCATCGCAAAGTCGCTTTCACCGTACCGACCGGTAATTTCGGCGACGTCTATGCCGGCTACGTCGCTACCCGCATGGGGCTTCCCGTCGACCGCCTGGTGGTGGCGACCAATGTCAACGACATCCTGGCACGCACCTTCGCGACCGGCGCCTACGAGCTGCGCGACGTGGTGGCGACCACCTCGCCGTCGATGGATATCCAGGTCTCGTCGAATTTCGAGCGGCTGCTGTTCGATGCCTATGGCCGCGACGCCGGCGCGGTGCGCGCGCTGATGGGCTCGCTCGCGCAGTCACGCCGCTTCGCGGTCTCCTCGCACGCACTCCAGCAGATGCGGTCGCTATTCACCGCCGACCGCGCCGACGAGCAGGAAAGCGCCGCCACCATTCGCGCCTGGATGCGTGAGGCCGGCTATTGCGTCGATCCACATACCGCGGTCGGCCTGGCGGTGGCCGAGAAAGAGGCGCGCGATCCGTCGGTGCCGA
>DAIMKK010000102.1:0-8335 GCA_036721745.1 Pseudolabrys sp.
ACGGCTGGACCGCGGTGACGCGCGACCGCTCGCTGTCGGCCCAGTTCGAGCACACCGTCGGCGTCACCGACAAAGGCGTCGAGGTGTTCACCTTTTCGCCGGCCGAACTGCATAAACCGCCCTACCAGCGTTAGCGGTCCTGCCCGAAAGCTTCCCTCGTCGATTGCATCCGGTTGCACTACAATCGCGCCTCTTGGGCGGCGCGGGCGTAGATTTCATGTCGGCAAAGCGTAGCGGCAGCGAGGAGAAGAGCGGCCTTTCCGAGGCTTCTCCGCATTATCACGGCCACCGCGAACGGCTGCGCTCCCGCTTCCGCGAAGCCGGCGCCGAGGCCGTGAGCGACTACGAGCTGCTCGAACTGGTGCTGTTCCGAGCCATTCCGCAACGCGACGTCAAGCCGTTGGCCAAGGAGCTGATCGCCAAATTCGGTTCTTTCGCCGAGGTAGTCGCCGCGCCGCAGGCCCGGCTGGCCGAGGTCAAGGGCCTGGGCGACGCCGCCATCACCGAGTTCAAGATCGTACAAGCCGCGGCCAGCCGGCTGGCGCGCGGTCAGGTGAAAAAACGCCCCGTGCTGTCATCCTGGTCGAGCGTGCTCGACTATTGCCGCACCGCCATGGCCTTCGCCGACAAGGAGCAGTTCCGCGTGCTGTTCCTCGACAAGCGCAACCAGTTGATCGCCGACGAACTGCAGCAGGTCGGCACCGTCGATCACACGCCGGTCTATCCGCGCGAGGTGGTTAAGCGCGCGCTCGAACTGTCGGCCACCGCGCTGATCCTGGTGCACAATCATCCGTCCGGCGATCCGACGCCGTCGCGCGCAGACATCCAGATGACGCAGGCGATTATCGACGTTGCCAAGCCGCTTGGCATTTCCGTGCACGACCACATCATCGTCGGTAAGGAAGGCCACGCCAGCTTCAAGGGATTGCGACTTATCTAGGCGCGCTCAAGCGGCGGGCGCCAGACTTCGGCGGTCGGGTTCGAGCATCCAATGCGCAATTCTCGGCCAGTATTCACCAAGGATCGTTTTTCCCATGAACAATCCGCCGTGGTTACAGGGCGCCAGCGCCTTGCGAATGGCATGCGGCGCGGTGCCAACTAACAGCTCGACCGCGAACAGCTGCGCCGGCGCCACCAACTCGTCGTCGCGCGCCGCCAACAAGTAAACCGGGGTCCGCACCTTCGCCAAGTCGATCGGCACGCCCAAGGCGACGAATTGACCGGCCGCAATCTCGTTGCACTTGTACAGCTTCTCGATCACTTCAAGGTAATAGGTCCCCGGCAGATCGACGGTCCACGCGTACCAATCGCGGAATGTTGCTTCGAGCGCGGCGAATGCGGGCGAGCCGATCGGTTCCAGCGTCTGCAATATTCGATGAATATCATTGGTGTCGAGCGTTTCCGCTCCCCAGAACTTCTGCACCTTGTGGCCGAGCACCCGACCGTCGCCCAACTTCACCAATTCATGAAACAGCGCCAAAGGACTGGCGTCGGCGAGCGCGGACAATGCGGATCGCCCGGCGGCGATATCGACCGGCGCGCCGGCCAGCACCAGTTTACGCACTTTAGCGGGGAAACGCGCGGCATAGAGCAGCGACAGCCAGCCGCCCTGACAAAGCCCGACCAGATCGACGATGCCGCCGAGCCGATCGACCAGCACGTTGAGGTCGGCGAGATAGTCGTCGATGCCCAAGAACCGCATCTCCACGGTCGCCGAACGCCAATCGGTCACGAACAGCCGCCGCAATCCGGCGTCGCGCAAGGCCACGACCAGACTGTGACCGGGAGCCAAATCGGCAACGGCAGTTCCATGCAGCGCAAAGGGCGCGCACAGCAAAGTGGCGACGCCATCCTTGGCGGTGCTGAAATCACGCAACCGCACGGTGTTCAATTCGAGCGCGACCATATTCGGCGTGGCCCATAACGGCTCGCGTGCTGCGGAACCGTCGCCTGCACCCATTCCGAGGCTGATAAAATGCTTGGCGAACAGCGCAGTAAATTCACTTACCGAGGCTGCGGCAAATGCCGGCCACATGAAGGCGAGACGCGGATCTTGCCGTCCGGTTGGCTCGTACATGTTTAAAAATACTGCACAAAATCAGCCAGACCGCGTTGTTCTAGGTCAAACGCGGCCGCAAATTGTGTATTCGTATTGGAATTCAATAGCTTCGCGGTTCAGCGGAAGCCGCGCGTTTACTGCTGCAGCACGTAGCTTCCGGGCGCATCACCGAGTGGCGCATATACCGCCGCACCCATTGCCGGCGGATCGACCGCTGCACCCGACCGCGCATTGAGCCAGGCGACCCATTCCAGCCACCACGAGCCTTCCTTATGCGGCGCCTGCGCCAGGAAGGTTTCCGGATCGACGTAGCGGTCGTTTTCTTTCCTGGTCATCACCTGGAAGCTGCGACCATTTTGCCCAGGCTCGGATACGATCCCGGCATTGTGGCCGCCACTCGCGAGCAGATAGGTCACGTCAGTGTCGGTCAAAAAATTGACCTTGTAGGTGGAACGCCACGGCGCGACGTGGTCGCGCACGGTGCCGACGGTGAAGATCGGCGCGCGAATATCCGTTAGCGCGATCGGCTTGTCGGCGACCATATAGCGCCCCGCCGCCAGATCGTTGTTCAGGAACAGCCGCCGCAGATATTCCGAATGCATGCGATAGGGCATGCGGGTTGCATCCGCGTTCCACGCCATGAGGTCGATCATGGGCGTGCGCTCACCCATCAAATAGTCGCGCACCATGCGCGACCAGACCAGGTCGCTGGAGCCCAGCATCTGGAAGGCGCCCGCCATCTGCTTGGCGTCGAGGAAACCCTGCTCCCACATCATGTCTTCGAGGAATGCGACCTGGCTCTCGTTGATGAACAACATCAACTCGCCGGCGTCGGTGAAGTCGGTCTGCGCCGCCAGCAGCGTGATCGATTTGAGTCGATCGTCGCCGTCGCGCGCCATGGCCGCGGCCGCGATCGACAGCAGTGTGCCGCCCAAGCAATAGCCGGCGGCGTGAATTTTTTGATCCGGCACGATCGCGCCGATCGCGTCGAGCGCAGCCATGACACCGAGCGTGCGATAGTCGTCGAGGCCGAGATCGCGGTCCTCCGGGCTCGGATTCTTCCACGAAATCATGAAAACAGTGAAGCCCTGTTCGGTCAGGTATTTCACCAGCGAATTCTGCCGAGACAGATCGAGGATATAATATTTCATGATCCACGCCGGCACGATGAGCACTGGCTCCGGCCGCACCTTGTCGGTCGCCGGCGCGTATTGGATCAACTCGATCAATCGATTGCGGTAGACGACCTTGCCGGGCGTCGCCGCCACATCGCGTCCCACGACGAAATTCTCGGTGCCGACCGGCTTCTTTCCGCTGACGGCACGCTCCCAATCTTCCGCCATATTGCGCAGGCCACTCACCAGATTCATGCCGCCTTTGCTGACGGTTTGCCGCAGCACTTCCGGGTTGGTCGCTAGAAAATTCGAGGGCGAGACCATGTCGAGGATCTGGCGCGCCACGAACTCCACCATCTCTTCATGATGCTTGGTGACGCCGCGAATGCCGGTGGTCGCGTTGTGCCACCATTGCTGTTGCAGCAGAAAGGCCTGAGCCATGAAATTGAACGGCGGTTTCTGCCAATCCGCGCCGTCGAAACGCCGATCTTGCGGTAATGGTTCGATGCAGCATGGCGCCACGCCGCCTTGCAACGCGGAGCGGAACGCATAATTGGCAAAACGGATTGATTTTCGCGCGGCCTTTTCGACCAGTTGCATCCGCTTGCCGGGTGACACGGCAAGATGCGTCGCCCAATCGAAATAGGCCTTGGCGAGCGCCGCCGGCGACAAGCCGAACGTGAAGCGCGCGATCGCTGCGTGCAGCGAGCGATCGGTGATGTCGGCAACAGCGGTAACCGCGTAGGAATCGCGCCCATCGATTTCCTCGGAGGGAGCGATGCTGCCGGCCTTCGGGACGATGCGTAGCGCGGGCTTGCTCGCGAGCGGCTTCAGGTCAGTTGGCGCATCCGTCTGCGTAGGAATTGCAGTCGTCATGGCGCACCTATTCTTTACGCTTCCATTCTTCCGGAATGGGCATTCAGCTATGAATATGTAGCCGATTTATTGCAGCGCAATGATTTGGATCAATCGGTAATATGGTCTTGATTAATCAGGGCGATACGGCCGCCGCTTCGATTACTGGCGCATCAGCATGATCGGAGCATTGCTTTCGGGGACCCGCCGCCAAGTCTTTGCGTCGACCTCCTCGAAGCGCCATGGACTTCCGCGCGCCGGAACCAGCATCAGCTCGTCGTGATCGATACGCCAGAGCTTCAGATTCAGACGCGCGATCGTTGGATCGCAGCCCGGCTTGACCGTCAGCGCCAGACCGTCCTGGGCGGCGGTTGTCGCCAGGGTCAGCCGGCACAGCGGCGCGCCATTGCCGCGCACCATCGTCCAGTCGCCAGCCACCTGCTCCGGCGGCTTCGGCGCCGGAGCCGCGGCGGCGGCATTCTGCAGGAACAGCACGCCGACGCCGGGCGTCGGCGCCTCGTAGATGCCGTCCTCCACCTCGCTGAATTCCACCAGCGATTTGCCCTGGGCGTCGAGCAGGCGCAGCAGATCGTTTTCCGGAAAGACCCAGGCGACCACATCGGTCACCAGCGGGAACAGAGTGCCGCAGTTTGGGTCGAACTCGACCTTGAAACCACCCGGCGTGGGATCGCTTTTGAGCGTCACCGTACAAACTTTGTCGCGGTCGGCGTTGGAAAACTCCCAGGTGCCGACCACCGCCTTGGCGGATTCGCCGAGCGTGGCCGAGGTCTGCGAAGACGCTGCACCGGTCAGGAACAGCCATGCCAACCCAATGAGCGCGAGACGAGCCATCACAACGCTATAGCACAGGGCCGGCATCGCGGAATTCACGAGTGCTTGGGCGGCGTTTCCGGAACCGGGGTGAGCGGTGGCTTGCCCGCCACCCAGGCTAGGATGTTGTCGACCACGAGTTGGTCCATGGCCGCGCGCGTCACCTCGGTGGAGGAGCCGAGATGCGGGAACAGCACGATATGATCCATCTCCATGAGCTCTTTCGGCACCTGCGGTTCCTTGGCGAACACGTCGAGGCCGGCGGAATAGATCGTGCGGTTTTTCAGCGCCTCGATCAGCGCCGGCTCGTCCACCACCGAGCCGCGCGCCATGTTGATGAGGATGCCATTGGGGCCGAGTGCCTTGAGCACCTCGGCATTGATCATGTTCGCGGTCGTCGCACCGCCCGGCACGATTACGAGCAGCGTATCGACATCGCGCGCCATGTCGAGGAGCTTCGGGTAATATTTGTAAGCGACGCCTTTCTGCGGATTGCGGCTGTGATAGACCACCGGTATACCGAAGGCGTCCAGCCGGTGCGCGATCGCCTTGCCGATGCGGCCCATGCCGACCATGCCGACGGTGCGGTTGCGTAGCGTCGCCTTGGTGAGAGGATAATGTCCTTGCGGCCATTTGCCGGCTCGTAGAAAACGCTCGGCCTGCGGGAATTCGCGTACCGTGCAGAGCAAGAGGCCGAGCGCGGTGTCGGCGACCTCTTCGTTGAGCACTTCCGGCGTGTTGGTGACGACGATGCCGTGCGCACCCGCCCATTTGGCGTCGATGTGATCGTAGCCGACGCCGAACGAGGAAATCTGTTCGAGCTTCGGTAGTTTCTGCATGAACGCGGCATCGAGCTTGTTCGCCGTGTAGGCAATGGCGATGGCACGCACCTTGTCGGCAATCGACTTGAGGAAAGCGTCCTGATCCTTGGCATCGGCCAGATAGTGCAGCGTAACTTTCGGTTCGAGGCCTTTGACCATGACCGGCTTCTTGGCGCCGATCAGCAACACATCCGGCTTTTCGCCAGCCATGTTCGCTCTCCTGTTACACCAATGCGGTGACCGGTTTCTCGACAAAGCTCTTGAAGGCCGCCAGCAATTCGGCACCCAACGCGCCGTCGACCACGCGATGGTCGCACGACAATGTGACTGTCAACTGGCTAATGAATTTAACGCCGCCGTCGGCGGTCTCGACCGGTGCCCGGCGCGTGGTGCCCACTGCCAGGATGGTGGCATGCGGTGGATTAATGATGGCGGAGAATTCGCGCACGCCGTACATGCCGAGATTGGAGATGGCGCTTGATCCCCCTTGATAGTCGTTCGGTTTGAGCTTACGCACGCGGGCGCGCGCGGCGAGATCGCGCATTTCCGCCGAGATCGCGGTAAGCGATTTTTGCTCGGCATTCCGAATCACCGGCGTGATCAACCCGCCCTCGATCGCCACCGCGATGCCGATGTCGGAATGCGTGAAACGCAGGATGCGGTCTTCCGCCCATACCGCATTGGCGGCGGGAATGCGTTGCAGCGCCGCCGCCCAGGCCTTGATGAGGAAGTCGTTGAGCGAAAGCTTGAACGTGGGCTCGCCGTCTTTGGCAGGCGCGGCCGCATTGGCCTCCTCGCGCATGGCGATCAGCCGGCCGGCATCCATGTCGGCGGTCAGGTAGAAATGCGGAATGGTCTGCTTGGCCTCGATCAGCCGCTTGGCGATGGTGCGGCGCATAGAGTCGAGCGGCACTTCCTCGTAGGCGATGCCCTCGTACAGCGCCTTGACCTGCGCGGCGCTGGCGCCCGTAGCCATCGCCGCGGCGGGCGGCGCTGCATTCGCAACGTCGTTCGCAACGATACGGCCATGCGGGCCGGAACCGGTCACGCGCGCGAGATCGATGCCGCGTTCGGAGGCCAACCGGCGCGCCAACGGCGTGGTGAAGGTCCCGCCGGCAAGCTTCGCCGGCCCATAATTGCGCTCAGGCGTGCGCACTTCGCGGAACGGATCGAGCGGCGTCGTGCGCGGTGTGGGCGCGGCTTGCGTTACGGCCGCCGGCGCTGCGGCCCGAGCCGGCGCGGCAGCGGGTCTTGCCGCGGTTGCCGCGGCGGGCGCGCTTGCCGGCAAGCCGGCGCCGGAGATCACCGCCACCACGGCGCCGACCTTGGCCACCTCGCCGACCTGAATGCGAATTTCGGCGAGTGTGCCGGCGCTGGTGGCTGGCACTTCCATTGAGGTCTTGTCGGTCTCGATCTCGAATAGGTTTTCGCCCGGCTTCACGGCGTCGCCGGTCGACTTGAACCATTTCACGATCTTGCCCTCGGCGACGGTCTCGCCGAGTTGTGGCATCAGCACGTCCATATTAGCGGCTCGACTTCTTTCTAGGAGGCCAATCCTTGGTCTTCAAAACTCGGCCGAGTCGAATGACGTATTCAGCATTACGACCCTTCCCAACGAGGCTTACGCCTCGAAATTCCACGTCCATTGTCGGCGCGTTCGTGTTGTACCCATTGCGGAAATGTATGATCTCGTATTTTCGACCTTCCAACCTTGTCCTCCAATATGGTTTGGCTTCGCGATATTCACGATGTTTCTTTTTCGCGTAGATAGCTGAAAAAAAACTCACGTTTTAAAGTGAGCTGCAAAATTTTTGTTGCCAGCATTTCCACCATCGTTCACCAGCTCACCGACACATATTGCGTCTCGAGAAACTCCTTCATGCCCTCCGCCGCGCCTTCGCGGCCGAGGCCTGACTGCTTGGTACCGCCGAACGGCGCCGCCGGATCGGACACGATACCGCGGTTGAGCCCGATCATACCGTAGTCGAGCTTCTCGGAGACGCGCAGGCCGCGGCTCAGGTCCTTGGTATAGAGATAGGCGACCAGGCCGTATTCGGTGTCGTTGGCGCGCTTGATCGCCTCGTCCTCACTCTTGAAGGTCTGGATCGAGGCCACAGGCCCGAAGATTTCCTCGTTCAGCATCTTGGAATCGTTGGAGACATTGGTGAGTACGGTCGCCGGATAAAAGAATCCCGGACCGTCCGGCGTCTTGCCGCCGACCAGCACCTTGGCGCCCTTGCCGACCGCGTCGTCGACCAGTTCGATCACCTTGTCGCGGCCTTCTTTGTTGACCAGCGGCCCGAGATTGATGCCGTCGTCGAGGCCGTTGCCCATCTTAAGCGAGCTCATCTTGGCGGTGAGCTTCTTGGCAAATTCGTCGTGCACCTTTTCGTGAACGTAGAAGCGGTTGGCCGCCGTGCAAGCCTCACCCATGTTGCGCATCTTGGCGATCATCGCGCCTTCGATGGCGGCGTCGATGTCGGCGTCCTCAAACACCAGGAACGGCGCATTGCCGCCAAGCTCCATCGACGGCTTGAGCACTTGGTCGGCGGCCTCGTGCAGCAGCTTGCGGCCGACTTCGGTCGAGCCGGTAAACGAAAGCACGCGCACTCGGCGGTCGTGCAGCATGGCGCTCACCACCGGGCCGGAGCGGC
>DAIMKK010000103.1:0-2766 GCA_036721745.1 Pseudolabrys sp.
CGCCCTCACGCTGGCCGACAGCAACCAGGAAGGCGCCAACCTGCTTGCGTTGCAGACCCGCCAGCAGTTGTCGTCCACCGCGTTGTCGCTCGCTTCGCAGGCCGACCAGGCCGTGTTGCGGCTGTTCCAGGGCTAAGCGGTTCAGCAAAATCGATACAAACGGCGGCCTTCGGGCCGCCGTTTTTTTTCGTCCATAGATTTATGGTTAACGAAATCTTAATCGGAGCGAATTTAACCATCCGTCAACCCTAACAATTCATTATCACCGGCAAGCGATTTGGCCCTACCGAGGGGAGGAGCTTTCCATGAGTGATATCGTATTGTCGGCCGGCGTACGGTCGAACCTGTTACAATTACAGCAAACGTCTGATTTGATCACAAGTACGCAAAACAAGCTGGCCACCGGCAAAAAGGTCAATTCGGCGCTCGACAACGCCATCAACTTCTTCACCGCGCAGGGCCTCGACACCCGAGCCAATAACCTCAATAGCCTGCTGGATTCCATGTCCAACGGCGGCAGCACGATTCAGGCCGCCAATAACGGCATCACGAGCATCACCAAGCTCGTCCAGTCGGCGCAAGCACTCGTCAGCCAGGCCCAACAGGCCAGCAACACAGTAACCCAGGCAACGCTCGCCACGCAGTTTGACACTTTGCTGACCCAGATCGGCCAACTCGCCGGAGACTCGGGCTTCAACGGTGTCAACCTGCTTGCCGGCAACACGCTCACGGTCACCCTCAACGACACGGCCACGTCGACCATCAGTGTGGCCGGCATCGACTACACCAACGCCTCGGGGGCGGGGCTGAGCATCGCCACCGCGGCGAACAACTGGGCAGCCGCCTCTGATATCACTGCGGCTTCGACGGCCTTGACCGCTGCGCTCACCAATTTGCAAGGGGAATCCCAGACGCTGAGTTCGAGCCTATCGACCGTGCAGGTCCGCCAGGATTTCACCAAGTCGATGATCAACACGCTGCAGACCGGATCTGACAACCTTACGCTCGCCGATTCCAATGAGGAGGGCGCCAACCTTATCGCCTTGCAGACCCGCCAGCAATTGTCGTCCACCGCGCTATCATTGGCCGCGCAGGCCGATCAAAACGTACTGCGGTTGTTCCAGGGCTAAGCGGACAGACTGACCCGGCGGAAGGTCTCGGCCTTACGCTGTTTTAGCTACCGACTGCGGCCGCAAGGAGCGGCACCGAATGGGCCTCAAGGTCGAACTGAAACCCGGCGAGCGATTCATCCTCGGCGAATGCCTTGTCACCAACGGCGACCAGCGTACGCGGCTGCTCATCGAGGGGCAGGCGCCGATCTTGCGCGAAAAAGACATCATGACGCCAGCGCAAGCCGACACGCCGGCCAAACGCATCTATCTCTGCGTCCAAATCATGTACACCTCACGTGATCCAAGGCTGCATCATGAGACCTATTTCTCGCTCATGCGCGACCTGGTGCAGGCGGCCCCGAGTTCATGGCCGCATATGCAGGACATCGGCAACCACATCATGGCGGGCCAGATGTACAAGGCGCTCAAGAGTGCCAAGACCCTAATTGCTTACGAAAAGGAGCTGCTCGACAATGCGAAACGCAACCCGCGCGTACGGCGCGATCGCGAATCAGACCGCAAGTCCGCGTGAATTGGAAGCCGATCTGCTTCTGAGCGCGGCCGCACGCCTGCAAGCGATCCGCGACGGCTGGGCCGACAAAAGCCCCGAACTCGACGCCGCGCTGTTGTTTAACCGCAAGCTGTGGTCGATCTTCGTCACCGCGGCGACCAACTCGGGGACTTCGCTGCCAGCCGCTTTGCGCCAGAACGTCGCCAATCTGGGGATCTTCGTGTTCAAGCAGACGCTGGCCGTGCAGGCCGATCCGAAGCCGGAAACCCTCGGCTCGCTGATCAACATCAATCGCGAATTGGCGGCCGGCTTGCTCACACGCGCCTGATCGGCAACATGCAAATCTAAAAAGACCGCGGCATGGCCGCGGTCTTTTTTATTGTGCGAGCGGGGCGCGCGGTTTACCCGCTGCTTTAGCCGGTTACCGGCGAAAGATACGTGAGAAGATTGAGCGACGATAGCCTTGCCGTCGCCGAGAGCGATGCCGAAAGGGCGGTTTGCAGCGAAAGAATCTGCGCGCCGATCTGATTGACATCGACCCCCTCGATCGATTGCTGCATGGTCGACAGCATATTTGTCGTCTGCTGATGCTGGCTTTTCGTCGAAGCCATGGTGGTTTGCGCGTTGGCGAGGCTGCCCTCGATATCGGTGATGTTTTGAACGCCAGCCGGCATGCCGAGTGCCGTATAGACACGGCTGTTGAGCGCGGCATAGCTGGCGGACGCATTGGGATCGCTCGCGGAGTAGGTGGTCGCCGCCAGGGCCGCCAGGCTTTGCACGATCGAGCGGATGCCTTGTTCGTTGGCCCGCGTTCCATATGAGACGGTGGTCGTTGGATCGATGCGCGCCGTCGCGGTCGATCGCGCCGATCCGGATCCATTCTGGCCGGTGTACCAAAAAACTGTGTTGGCGGCCGTACCATCAACGAGCGCCGTGGCGGTGGCGGGCGAGCTGCTAACCCGCTGCGGCGGATCGTCGAAGAAATCGTTGGATGCGGCCATTGCGGAGGCGGCCGACAGCGATGTGGTGCCAATCTGGGTCACGCCGGCGGTGAGCGCGGCCTGGAGATTGACTGCGGTCGCCGCCGGCGTGGCGCCGATGGTGAATTGATTGGGTCCGGGCGGGGACGAGGTCGTCGTCCTC
>DAIMKK010000103.1:2776-7660 GCA_036721745.1 Pseudolabrys sp.
GCTGCAGCGTCTGGCTCGTGCCGTCGGGCAGTGCGAATGTGTAGGTGATGCTGTCGCCATTGTTGGGATTGGTCGCCCCGAGATCGACAGAAATCGAAGCTGGCGACCCGGCAGGTCCGGTCACGGTCGCGCCAGTAAGGGTCGAATTGACCCCAGCGAGCTTGAGGCCAAACGGCGAGCTTGCCGCGTCCTCGCTCACCGAAACGGTCGCGCCCGCAGCGGCCGGAATGACCAGGCGGCCAAGCCCATCGGCGCCAAGATCCGCCTGGTTGCGCTCGGCGATCACCTGCTTGAGGCCCGCCTGCGCGCCATTACCGTCGAGAATATGATCGGCGGTATCGACCGACGGCTGGCTCACCCCGCTTCCGGAGAACAGATAACCGTTGCCGCCTTGCGTATTGAGCAGGCTGAGAATCTGGTCGAGCTGGCTTTCGACCGTTTTTTGTTCGGTGGTTTGCCCGGTGCTATCGATGGCAAAGCTCGGTTGGATCGTGGAGGACATAACGGTATTGCCGATGCTGGCGATTTGCTGGAGTACCGCCTGCTGGATGCTGATGTTGGTGCCGACATTCGTCATCGTATCGTCAAAGCTTGTGAGCGCGGACAATTGCGCGTTCAGTGCGACGGCAATTCCGCTTTGCGATCCGAGGCCCGCATAAGTATCCGCCTTCTGTCCCGACCCGAGCTGGCGCTGCAGATCGGCGAGCTGCTTGTTGATGTCGAGCGCCGACTGAATGAGTGGCGCGATATTCGACGAAACGCCGGAAACCGTCATGACATCCTCACATCACATCTGCAGCAACGTATCCAGCATCGCCTTCACCGTCGACATCACCCGCGCATTCGCCCCATAGGCGTTTTGCAGCGTAAGTAAATGCGCCATTTCGGTGTCGATATTGACAGCGGACGTCGAATTGAACCGCGATTGGAGTGCGTTGACGACAATGTCCTGACCAGCTTGCAGATTGCTTGCGGCATTTGCCGCGGTGCTCTGCGTGCTCACCATCTGGCCCATATAGGCTTCCAGCGTCCCCTGGAATGGCGCGCCGGTTCCGCCGATGCCAGCCGCTGGCGAATATTCGAGCGAGGCATTGACCAGTTGATTGTAAATGAAGTTCGGCCTCGTCGCGTCGCCGGCCGGCGTCTGCGGCGAAGTCTGATAGGTGACGAGTTTCGACGGATCGGCGAGCAACGCGCTGTTGACCGCGATCCGCCCGGCGTAGCCCGTGCTCTCCGGTCCGCCCGCCGTAAACGCGCCGGTGAACGGCGCCGCACCGTCGACAAAGAGCGCAAGCGGGACGCTTCCTCCGGTCAAGGACGTTGCCGTAGCCGTCGTCGAGACCGCGTTCACGGTGATGGCGGGCGATCCGCTATCGACGACTTCCAAGAGCGAGCCCGACGGATTGGAAAACTGTAGTCCGGCCGCGCTCAGCGCGGTATTCAGCCGCGTCGCCACCGCTGCGGCGCCGCCGGAAAAACTGACCCCGATAACCGTGTCGTTGGGGTCAGATGTCGACGTATTCGACAAGGGCAGGGCCGACGGGTCATCGACCCGTACGATCGTGACGTTGTGCTGGACGCTCGATCCATCGGTATAGGAGACCTGGATCGTGTTTCCGTTCGACAGGCCACCGATGTCGGCATCGAAGCCGCCCGTCACAGCAGTTCCGGCGGTGGTCGTATCGGATAGTGCATTCGACATTTGCGCGGCGATCTGGTCGAGTTGCCCTTGTGCCTGCACAAGGACGTTGTCGCGCATATTGAGATAGCCGGCGATTTCCCCGGAACGAATTGCGCCGCTGGCGACGAGATCGACACTGCCGCCGCCGGGCAAGGTCAGCGAAATCGTTCCGAGCGTGCTTTTGGTCGGATCCGCGTTCCACTGTTGTTGCGCATAGACCGTACCGGTGGGGTTGAAATTGAGCTGAGAGGCCTGCGCTCCGATCAATTGGGCGCCGGAACCCGTAAATACCGAAACCTGGTTGTCGCCGTTTTGGACGACGCGAATGTCCATCAATTTGGACAATTGATCGATGTATTGATCGCGCTGACTTTCAAGTTGAGCCGACATGGCGTCGGCCCCACCGGCGCCTGCCAGCTGCTGATTGAGGGTCGCGATCTGCTGCAGGGCGTTGTTAGCCTGCTGAACGTCGCCCGCGATGCCCTGATCCGCCTGGCTGCGCAGCGATTGAATGCTGTTTGTCGCATCATTGAGCTGCTGGGCGAAGGCTTGCGCGGCGGCAATCGTCTGACTTTGCGCCACCGAGGAACTGGGCGACGTCGACAAGGCCTGCACCGCCGACGTGAAGTTGTTGAAAACCGAATCGAGCGAGGTGTTGGAACCTGGCTGCCCGTAGACTTGCTGAAGTTGCTGGTAGAAATTGGACCTCAGGTCGGCGTAAGCCCCGCCGGAACTTTCGGAACGCAACTGCTTTTGAATGTATTGGTCGAGCAGGCGGCTGATCGACGCAATGTCGACGCCGATGCCTCCGTCGCCGGAGCCCGTCGAAACCTGGTTCGCCGTCAGGGCGACATAGCCGGGCGTCTGCGCATTGGCGACGTTGCCGGCGACGACCGACAAGTTCGTCTGCGTCGCGTTCAGTCCCGACAAGGACGTCGCAAGCGCTTGCGTCAAACTCATTTGCTAGCCCCGATCAGGCGCCGTGCCGATTGATATCGGAGGTTCACGGCCGGCTATCGCAGGATGTTCATCAGGTCTTGCGACATTTGGTTTGCGGTCGTGATCACCTTGGTATTCGCCGAATACGCCTGCTGGGTCACGATCAGTTTGGTGAACTCGGTGGCGATATCGGTATTCGAGCCTTCCAGCGATTGCCCGACAATCTTGCCAGATGCTCCAGCGAGCGCTTGCCCGGAATCGACCGTCGCCTGGTAAGCACCGCCATTCAAGGTGATCAGATTGTTGGGGCTGTTGAAATGGACCAGCGGGACATCGGCGAGAGCGATGGTTTGCCCGTTGGTGAATGTGCCGGAGATGATGCCGGCGTTGGACACTGAAATCGTCTGCAACTGTCCGGCCGCAAAGCCGTTCTGCTGCATATTATTGACCGTCGGGGTTCCGTTCGTGCTGGCGAACTGGGTAATCGCTCCGGCCGAACTGTTCAGTGAGATGTTGCCCAATGACGCGCCATTGACGGTAACGCCGCTGAGCGCCACGCTATTGATCGCCGGACTGAGTTGACCGGTCGAATCGAAGACGAAATTGGTGCCGACATTTTGCCATGCGGGGTTTGTGCCGGTCGCGGCCGAGTCGGTCTGGTAAAATAGATTCCAAGTGTCGCTGCCGCCATTGCCGATGCTGTCGGTCTTTGCCCATCGCAGTTGCAGATTGGCGGGCGTTCCGTTCGCCGTGTAAACAGTTACCGACCCGCCATCGACAGATTCATTAAGGAAGGTCGAGGCATCGGAACCGATAACCACTCCGCCGCCGGCAGTCGTCGGATCGTGACCGGTGGTGAAATCCGCCGGATTGATCAGTTCGGAATTAGGAACCGAAGAACTGAACGCCGCCGTTTGCGGCGTCTCCGGAAGATTGAGCCCATAGGTGACTGTGGTTGTTGGATTGGCCGGCAAAAAGTTGCTCTGGAACTGCAAGGGAGTGGCGGTGGTGCCGACCGGATTGCCAGTCGCCGGGTCGATTGGCGTTCCTTCGAGATAGTAGCCGCTGCCGTTCACCAGATAACCTTGGGCATCGAGCGAGAAGTCACCGCGGCGGGTATAATTCTCGACGCCGCTGAAGTTCGGAGTATTCCCGGCAAAACCGACTGGCGATTGCACGACGAAGTAACCGTCGCCGTTGATTGCCATCGCAGTACTTGAGCTCGCACTCTGGATCGCGCCCTGAACGGCGTTGGTCCCGACGGAAGTCGCCATCACGCCGCCGGAGGATTGCTGCGAAGCCGCCGTGACGCCCGGGATCATCTCCTCGAAGCTGGTGTCGATGCCTTTGTAGGCGAGGGTCTGAGAATTCGCGATGTTGCCGGATATATTCTGCATGGCGAAGGCTTGCGCCTGCAGACCGCTCACCGCAGAGGTCATCGCACCGAACAAACCCATGACGTCACCTCCACATTCGCAATACGACTGCCCATAGGGCACGCGCGGACGATCCCGCGAGGGGACCGTCGCAATCCCCATGCCAGCTAAAATGTTAAATAATTTCAATAGCTTAAAGAACTAGGGCGGCCGATACGAGGCCGCCATGAGGGGTTCTTTCTGCCGCAAGCCGGCAGATTTTGCCGCTTGCGTCAGGACGCCGTCGGTATCCCGGCCATCGATTTGAGACCGTCTGAGCGCACCGTCCGTCCAATGAAATCTTCCAGCGCGGTGATGCAGGCGCGGTCGCGATAGACCTTGTGCGCATTGGCCTTCATCCGCTCGCGCAACGCTTGCCGCTCTGCCGGATTGGCCGCCAATCGAACTGCGATTGAAACGTAATCGTCGACCGTCTTAGCGATCGTGTCGGTCACGCCCATCATTTGCAGGATGGCGGCACTGTGGCGGCCGCGCATGAATTCACCCGACAGCGTCACGATCGGCAGGTGATGCGGTAGGCTCTCCAATGCCGAATTGCAGCCCGACCACCCGATGCTGTCCAGGAAGACATCCGAAAGTCCGGCCGCCGCGACGAATTTGCTCTGGCTCATGCGGTCGAGGAACACGCAATAATCGTCGGACCGCAGACCTGCCGCCGCGAAGGCGCGGTTGAGCCGCTCGCGGATCACCCGGGTGACATTGGCGCCGCCGAAATGGCGCAGGAATACGAACTGGCAGTCGCCGGCCGCGCGCGCGATGCGGACAAAAACCTCGTCATACTGCGGGAGGTACTTCGAGAGCGTTTGCGCACTCCAGAATACCGTTGCG
>DAIMKK010000103.1:7670-8275 GCA_036721745.1 Pseudolabrys sp.
CCAGGACGCAACCCCAGTTCCTCGCGGGTAACAGAAACCGGGATGCCGTCGGCCGGTTCGTAAAAGATCGAAAGGTTCGGCAGCCGCACCAGTTTTTCGGTGTAATAGGCCTGCGCCTCCGGCGGCTCCATCAGATCGCTCGACAGGAAATAGTCGAGCGTCGCGAGGCCGCTGGATTCCGGATGGCCCCACGAATTGCACTGCACCGGCGCGAGCCGTTGCGCGGCGAGCTGCAGCGAGGAGGTGTCCATGAGCAGGCCGGGATAGATCAGCACATGCGGGGCGTCGGCGAGGATTGTCCGCCGCCAGCCTTCGGTGTCGAGAATGCGGTGCACGAAATTGTCGCACAGGCCGGCGGCGGCGTCGGTCTGAGCATCGTGAATGACGCCGAGGTGATAGCCGGTCACGTGGAAGCGGCTGCGATCGAGCTGGCTCATCCAGCCCTTGATCGGAATTTTCCAGTTTGAGTGGCTGTAGTAGAAGCTGCTGACGATGCCGACGCGGATCGGCTCGCCGGGCGCGGGCGGTGCGGGCAGCGGCGCCGGCGCAAATTGACGCGCCACCGCGCGGGTAATCATCTCGCCGTAGATCTGCTGCAACTCGCG
>DAIMKK010000104.1:0-8261 GCA_036721745.1 Pseudolabrys sp.
TCGATGTCGTCACCTTCTCCTGGCAGAAGGCGCTCGGCGGGGAGGGCGCGCACGGCATGCTCATTCTCTCCCCGCGCGCGGTGGCGCGGCTTGAGAGCCACAAGCCGGCCTGGCCGCTGCCCAAGATTTTCCGCCTCACCAAAGGCGGCAAGGTCAACGAGGGCATTTTCGCCGGCGAAACCATCAACACGCCGTCGATGCTCTGCGTCGAGGACTATCTCGACACGCTCACCTGGGCGAAATCGGTCGGCGGCCTTTCCGCCACCATCGCGCGCTCGGACGCCAACGCCAAGGTGATTGCCGATTGGGTCGCGATCACGCCGTGGGTAGAGAATCTGGCCAACAATGAAAGCCAAAGTTCGAACACCTCGGTGTGCCTCAAGGTGATCGATCCGGCGGTGACGCGCCTTTCGGCCGACGATCAGGCGGCCTTCGCCAAGACGCTCGCCGGCCTTTTGGAAAAGGAAGGCGTCGCCTACGACATTGCCTATTACCGCGACGCGCCGCCGGGCCTGCGCATCTGGTGCGGGGCGACGGCGGAGACCGCCGACCTGCAGGCGCTCACGCCCTGGCTCGACTGGGCTTTTGCCGAGGCCAAAGCCGCGCTGCCGAAGGCGACATAGCGCTTAATATTTTCCTCCCCCCGCATGCGGGGGAGATGACGACCGATAAACCCATTCAAAAAAGCAGCAATCGCCATGCCCAAAGTTCTCATCTCCGATGCGCTCTCGCCCGCCGCCGTGCAAATCTTCAAGGATCGCGGCATCGAGGTCGATTTCCAGCCCGCTCTCGGCAAGGACAAAGAGAAACTCGCCGAGCTCATTGGCAATTATGATGGCCTCGCCATCCGCTCGGCCACCAAAGTGTCGGCCAAGATTTTGGAAAAGGCCAAGAACCTGAAGGTGATCGGCCGCGCCGGCATCGGCGTCGACAATGTCGACATTCCGGCGGCGACCGCGCGCGGCGTCATCGTGATGAACACGCCGTTCGGCAATTCCATCACGACCGCCGAACACGCGATCTCGCTGATGCTGGCGCTGGCGCGACAAATCCCGGAAGCCGACGTGTCCACGCGCGCCGGTAAATGGGAAAAGAACAAGTTCATGGGCGTGGAAATTTTCTCCAAGACGCTCGGCATTATCGGCTGTGGAAACATCGGGTCCATCGTCGCCGACCGCGGCGTCGGCCTGCGCATGAAGGTGATCGCCTACGATCCGTTTCTGTCGGAAGAACGCGCGCGCGATCTCGGCGTCGAGAAGGTCGAACTCGACGAGCTGTTCAAGCGCGCCGATTTCATCACGCTGCACACCCCGCTCACCGACAAGACCAGGAACATCATCGATGCCGCGGCGATCAAAAAATTGAAAAAGGGCGTGCGCATTATCAATTGCGCGCGCGGCGGCCTGGTGGACGAGGCGGCGCTGGCCGAGGCGCTCAAAGCGGGGCAGGTGGCGGGCGCGGCCTTCGACGTTTTCGTCGAGGAGCCGGCGACGCAGAGCCCGCTGTTCAGCCTGCCCAACGTTGTGTGCACGCCGCATCTCGGCGCCGCCACATCCGAGGCGCAGGAAAACGTCGCGCTGCAGGTGGCCGAGCAGATGTCCGACTATCTGCTGCGCGGCGCAATTTCCAATGCGGTCAATTTCCCCTCGATCAGCGCCGAGGAGGCGCCCAAGCTCAAGCCGTTCGTCGCGCTCGCCGACAAGCTCGGGTCCTTCGCCGGGCAGTTGACTGAAAACGCGATCAAGGAAATCCAGATCACCTACGAAGGCGCGGTGGCCCAGATGAATATCAAGGCGCTGACCTCGGCGGTGCTCTCCGGCCTGCTGCGGCCGATGCTCGGCAGCGACGTCAACGTGGTGTCGGCGCCGGTGGTGGCGCGCGAGCGCGGCATGGCGGTGGAGGAGACCACGCGCGATGCGGCCGGCGACTATGACAGCCTGATCACCGTGACGGTGATGACCGACAAGCAGAAACGCTGGGTGTCCGGCACCGTGTTCGCCGACGGCCGCCCGCGCATCGTCAACATCAAGGGCATCCGCATGGACGCCGAGTTCGGCCCCTCGATGATCTACATCACCAATCTCGACAAGCCGGGCTTCATCGGCCGTTTCTCGTCCACGCTGGGCGAGGCTGGCATCAATATCGCCACCTTCCATGTCGGCCGCGAGGCGCCCGGCGCCAATGCCATCGCGCTGATCGAGATCGACGGCGAACTTCCCGACGACGTGCTTGCCAAGGTACGCGCGCTGCCGCAGGTGCAGCAGGCGAGGCCGCTGCATTTCTAGAAATACTGACGTAATATCAATTTCTTATGCGCCGCCGCCCAGAGCCGCCCGGGCAGCGTTGCCTGCCTTGCCTCGGCCGGATTGATCCTTTATCCGAAGGTGGACCTGGCCGGCACCGTCCGGCGCCAGTGTCCAAATTGCTGGCGCGGGGGATGCACGTCTAATGGCGAATGTGGTGGTGGTCGGGTCGCAGTGGGGCGACGAGGGCAAGGGCAAGATCGTCGACTGGCTGTCCGAGCAAGCCGACATCGTCGTCCGCTTCCAGGGCGGTCATAACGCCGGCCACACGCTGGTGATCGACGGCGTCACCTACAAATTGTCGCTGCTGCCCTCCGGGGTGGTGCGCGCCGGCAAGCTGTCGGTCATCGGCAACGGTGTCGTGCTCGATCCGCATGCTCTGCTCGAGGAGATCGGCCGGCTCAAGCAATTGGGCGTGACCGTCAGCCGCGACAATCTGCGCATCGCCGAAAATGCGACACTCATCCTTCCGCTGCACCAGGAGCTCGACGTCGCGCGCGAGGCGGCATCGGGTAAAGGCGCCATCGGCACCACCGGTCGCGGCATCGGCCCGGCCTATGAGGACAAGGTCGGCCGTCGCGCGATCCGCCTGATGGACCTCGCCGACTTGCAAATGCTCAGCGGCAAGATCGAGCGTCTGCTGGCGCACCACAATGCGCTGCGCCGTGGTCTGGGCATGGCTGAGGTCAAGCCGCGCACGATCTACGACGAATTGGCGGCGGTGGCGCCCAAGGTTCTACCTTACATGGATTCAGTCTGGTCGCTGCTCGACACCAAACGGCGCGAGGGCAAACGTATCTTGTTCGAAGGCGCGCAAGGCGCGTTGCTCGATATCGATCACGGCACCTATCCTTACGTCACTTCGTCCAACACCGTTGCCTCGCAGGCGGCGACCGGTTCGGGCCTCGGGCCGAACGCGATCGACTATGTGCTCGGCATTTGCAAGGCCTACACCACGCGCGTCGGCGCCGGCCCATTTCCGACCGAACAGAACAATGCCATCGGCGATCGGATCGGCGAGCGCGGCCGCGAGTTCGGCACCGTGACCGGCCGCAAACGGCGCTGCGGCTGGTTCGACGCCGTGCTGGTCCGCCAAACGGTGCGCACCAGCGGCATCGACGGCATCGCGCTCACCAAGCTCGATATCCTTGACGGATTCGACGAGATCAAGGTCTGCGTGGGCTACCGTCTGGACGGCCGCGAGATCGACTATCTGCCCGCCAGCGAGCACGCGCAGGCCCGGGTCGAGCCGATCTACGAGAGCGAGGAAGGCTGGCAGGAGGGCACCGCCCATGCGCGCTCCTGGGCGCAATTGCCGGCGCAGGCGGTAAAATATGTGCGCCGCATCGAGGAGCTGATCGGTTGCCCGGTAACCCTGCTTTCGACCAGCCCGGAGCGCGAAGACACGATTCTGATGAAGAACCCGTTTGAGCTATGATTACGGAAATACGACAAGAAGTGGGATTACGCTAAGATCCGATGGCTGATTATCATCCCCTGATCGCGCGCGCCGTTAACGGCCTCGACAAGAACACGGGCGAAAACCGCCGTGCGCTGTACGAGCGTGCGCGCAGCGCGCTGGTCAACCAGCTGCGCAGCGTCGATCCGGCGCTCGACGAATCCGACATCACGCGCGAGCGCCTGGCGCTGGAGGAGGCAATCCGCAAGGTCGAGTCGGAAGCGGCCAAGCGGGCGCGCCCGGAGGCTGCCGAAGCGGTCGAGCCGAAAAAGACACCTTCGGACCATGGCATGCGCGGCTTCCGTGAGACGGCGGCCGTGGCCGAGGGCCTGGGAGACGCGGCCGCCGCCGCCAACCGGTCGGCGCACGAGGTCTACGAGGCGATGCCCGGCGATCGTCTGCCGCAGACCGCCGATAGCGGTCAGCCGACGGCTGACCATTACTTCGAGCCGCCCGCCGCCGGGCTGGAGCCGCAACAGTTACATGAAGCGCCGATAGCGGACGACCGGGCGCCGCCGCCATATGCGGACGCCCCGCCGCCGTTTCGCGATGAGCAAGACGACGAGGCCTACGCGCGGCCGCCGCGCTCTTTCGGCCGCGTCATCCGGTTCTTCCTGCTGATGCTGGTGCTGGGCGGCCTCGCCGGTGGCGCCTACTCGCAGCGCCAAGCGATCATGTCGATGGTGGCGAGTTTCCGTAGCGCTCCGCCGCCGAAACCGCGCGAGGCGGCGGCGCCCGCCACCAAGCCGAAGATCCCCGATCGCGTCGGAACGGCCCCCGGGACGTCGGCGCCCGCCAACGCGCCGGCCGCCGCGGTTGCGCAAAAGGTCGTGCTGTACGACGAGGATCCGAACGACCCGAAGGGCAAGCGCTATGTCGGCTCGGCGCTCTGGCGTACCGAAACGGTATCGCCGGGGCCGGGCCTCGCGCCTGAACTCGCGGTGCGCGCCGACGTGGAAATCCCAGAGCGGCATCTGCGCATGACCTGGTCGCTCCGTCGCAACACCGACAAGGCGCTGCCGGCGAGCCACACCATCGAGATCATGTTCACGCTGCCGGCGGATTTTGCCGAAGGCGGCATCGGCAACGTACCGGGCGTGCTGATGAAACAGGACGAACAGGCGCGCGGCGTACCGCTCGCAGGGCTAGCGGTGAAGGTAACCAACGGCTATTTCCTGATCGGGCTCTCGGCCGTCGACGTCGACGTGGCGCGCAATATCCAGCTGTTGAAGGAGCGCGACTGGTTCGACATCCCGGTCGTCTATACCAGCGGCAAGCGCGCCATCCTTGCGCTTGAGAAGGGCACCCCCGGCGTGCGCGCCTTCGAGGAAGCGTTCCGCGCCTGGGGGCAGTAGGCGCGCGCTATTATTTTTTCAGTTCAGCGTGCCAACTGCGCTATGCCGCCAAGGGTTCGGCGCCGCCCGATGGGACCAAAAGCGAGGGAAGCCGTATTCTGACCGTCGTTCCGGTTGCTTCCTGTTTCGACGGAACGATGGCGCCGCCGAGTTGGCGCACAAAAATCGCCACGTAGTCGGATCCGCGTTTCTCGGGACTCTTCGCCAGATCCTTGTCCTTGATGCCGACACCGTCATCGGAAACAACCAGCTCAATTTGATCGCCGATCTGTTCCACGCACAGCATGATATGTCCGCTCCCGTCCGGAAACGCATGCTTGATGGCGTTGGTCGTGAGCTCGTTGACCAGAAGGCCGAAAGGAACGGCGCGATCCGGGTCGATTTCCAGCGCCTCGCCCTTGACCTCGATCGAAATCCCCGACGTGTTTCCCAGCAGGCTCGCCGACATCGTCCTGGCGATTTCCCGCAAGTAAGCGTCCACGGCGACAGTGCGGCCAAGGCTGGTTTGAGAAATCAGGTCGTAAAGCTGGGCAATCGCTCCGATGCGCGCCTGCATGGTTTTATAGCCTTGCACGCACGGAGCCGCCGTCCATTTGGCTTCATAGGCGATCAGACCAACGATGACCTGCAAATTATTCTTGATTCGATGTGAGATTTCATTGGTCAAGCTCAGCGCGTCGCGCTCGCGTTGCTTGCGATCGGTGATGTCCTCGAACACAAGCAGCATGCGATGGGCATGGTTGCCAGGCTGAGAAATTTTGCGGGCGTTCAAGTTAAAGACACGGCGCCCGAGACCTGGAAAAATGTCTTCGATCTCGAAACTTTCGATCGGCTTGTTTTCCGGCAGCACCTTCTCCATCAGATGGCGGAGCGCCGGCACGTCCCATTGATGCTGGAGCAGTTCGGAAACGCGCCGCCCATGCGTCTCCGCCTCGGTAATCCCGAATATCGTCAAGAACGCCTTGCTCGCCGTCACGATCGTCATGTCGTTCTCGAGCACGACCAGCGGATCGCGGATCGTGTCGACGATACTTTGCGTGAGTTGCCAGTTGCGCTTGCTTTCGGCCCGCGCAGCGCGCTCCTCGCTGACATCTTCGATCGCGAGCAGGATCGAGCCGTCATGGTCGCCGGGGCTGAAAATCTTGCGCGCATTGACCAGCATGGTGCGCCGGCCAATGGTCGGGAAATCATGCTCGACTTCGAAGCCTTCGACCGATGCCCGATGCGGGATCACGCTCTCGAGCAAAGTACGCAGCGCGGGGATATCCCACTGCCGGTTTCCGAGCGCATAAATAAGACAGCCCTCGGTCTCGCCGGGGCTGGTGCGGAACGTCTGGTAGAACGCGCGATTGGCCGAGGTGATGTTTAGATTTCTGTCAAGAATGATGAGTGCGCTGGGGACGGTCTCAACAATGTCGCTTGCAGCAATATCGGACACGGCTTTAAGTCCGTGAACAGATTCAGCCATGTTCATTGTTGTTCCCGTGAATTTAGCGATTTCAAAACTACGCTGCGAGCAACTCTTTGACTGAGTTTTGGAGCTGATGTTGCGTGTACGGCTTGCGAAGGAAGTGTGTGCCTTCGACCAGCAGCGCTTTCATTTTATCGGTTAAGGAATTGCCGGTCGTGTAGAGCACGCGCAAATTCGGCCGTAGCACGATGGCCTGATGCGCAAGATCGCACCCGCCATGAACCAAGGCTTTCAAATAGATATCGGTAAACAGCGCATCGATCTGTTGGAGGGAGCGCAGGAATACAAGCGCCTCGTCGACATCGCTGGCGGCAAGCGTCTGATGACCCCAGTCTTGAATCATCATTTCCGCGACTTCGCGGATAAATACATCGTCTTCGACGATCAGAATCACGGCCACAACGAGCGCCCCATGCCGTGACATCTTGCATCATTGCGGTCAGGGCTCTTTCGCCGTGCATGGCTTCCAGAGCCCTCTCGACCGCTATCAGGGCACACGACAAGTCCGCATTAGGGGCAATTGTTCCGTAAAAATTGCAATTCTTTTCACGTAGCCTGCGCTTTGGGCCGTTATCGAGTTATATCAGTGACTTACACGAAAATCCCAACACATAAACATCCTCGGCCAAACACCGCCCGGGCGGGTTCACCCCGGCGCCGCCAAGAAGCCGCTAAGAATACGGGCGATGACGCTTTCCGCTCGTCCCCGCGCAAGCGGACCCAGTTCTGGATGCCCGCTGGAGTCTGGCCCCGCGCAGGCGGGGGCTGGCATGAGCGGAGAAAGTGTCGCCATGCCGGAAACAAAAATGGCCGGGACATGCCCGGCCATTTGAATTCTGAAAGTCGCGGCGGTCGCGTTAGTGCATCGTCGTCGAGATCGCCGCCGTCTGCTTCGGCTGCTCTATGGCGGCGATCTGGTTCTTCACCGCCTTTTGCACCTTCTCGAAGGCGCGCACCTCGATCTGGCGCACGCGCTCGCGCGAGACGCCGAATTCGGAGGCCAGATCCTCGAGCGTGATCGGATCGTCCGCAAGACGCCGCGCCTCGAAGATGCGCCGCTCGCGCTCGTTGAGTACGTCGAGCGCGCCGATCAGCGCCTGGTGGCGGTTGTCGCTTTCCTCGTGATCGGCCAGCATGCGCTCCTGGCTGGGCGCGTCGCTGACCAGCCAATCCATCCATTCGCCGCTTTCGCCGTCGTCGCGGATGGGCGCGTTGAGCGAGACGTCGCCGCCCAGACGCCGGTTCATGTCGACCACGTCCTGCTCGTTGACGCCCAGCCGTTTGGCGATGACCTTGACCTGATCGGGCCGCAGATCACCCTCGTCGAGCGCGGAAATCTTGCTCTTGGCCTTGCGCAGGTTGAAGAACAGCTTCTTCTGATTGGCGGTGGTGCCCATCTTCACCAGCGACCACGAGCGCAGGATGTATTCCTGGATCGCGGCCTTGATCCACCACATGGCGTAGGTGGCGAGCCGGAAGCCCTTCTCGGGCTCGAAGCGCTTGACTGCCTGCATCAGGCCGACATTGCCCTCGGAAACGACTTCCGAAATCGGCAGGCCGTAGCCGCGATAGCCCATGGCGATCTTGGCGACCAGGCGGAGATGGCTGGTGACGAGCTTGTGCGCGGCTTCACGATCGCCGTGCTCACGCCAGCTGCGCGCCAGCATGTATTC
>DAIMKK010000105.1:0-8251 GCA_036721745.1 Pseudolabrys sp.
TGATGGCGCCGGTCAGCGTCGCCAGATCCACCATGAATTTCGGCTTGAAACGCTTAGCGGCGTACCAGATCACGTCGGCCAGCACGAGACGGCCTTCGGCGTCGGTATTGATGATCTCGATGGTCTGGCCCGACATCGAGGTGACGATGTCGCCGGGCCGCTGCGCATTGCCGTCCGGCATGTTCTCGACCAGGCCGATGACGCCGACGGCGTTGACGCGCGCCTTGCGCGCGGCCAGCGCCTGCATCAAGCCGGTGACGCAGGCCGCGCCCGCCATGTCGCCCTTCATGTCTTCCATTGAGGCTGCCGGCTTGATCGAGATGCCGCCGGTGTCGAAGCACACGCCCTTGCCGATGAAGGCGACCGGTGCCTCGCCGGCCTTGCCGCCGTTCCAGCGCATCACCACGACGCGGCTTTCGCGCGTGGAGCCTTGCCCAACGCCGAGCAGCGCGTTCATGCCGAGCTTCTTCATCGCCTTGAGATCGAGCACCTCGACCGCGACGCCGACTTTTTTTAGCGCCAAAGTGCGGCGGGCGAATTCTTCCGGATAGAGCACGTTGGCCGGCTCGTTCACGAGGTCGCGCGCCATCAGCACGCCGCCGCTGATGGCCTCGCGCGCCGCGAAGGCTTTGCGGGCGGCGGCGGCGTCGCCGACCGCGACCGTCACGCTGCGATTGGCGGGCGGCTTCTCGTCGTCTTTGCGTTTGGTCTTGTAGCGGTCGAAAGCATAAGCGCGCAGCACCACGCCAAGCGCCAAATCGGCGGCCTGCCCGGCTTTCAGCGCCCCGCTCGGCAATTCGGCGAGCACTGTGGCCTCGTTCGCGCTCAACGGCAGCTTGCCCATGGCGAGCCCGCCGAGTTTGAGGATATCCTTCTGCTCGAGGCCCGCGGTTTTGCCGGCGCCGATCACCACCAGGCGGGCCACATTGAGCCCCTCCGGCACGATCAATTCGAGCGTGGAACCGCTCTTGCCGGTGAAGCGCTCGGCTTTGGCTGCGCGCGCGACCAGGCCAGTGGCCGTGCCAAGCGCCTTGGCCGTGGCGCGGCCAAATTTAAGCCCATCGCCGCAGAACACGATGAGAACGCCGGACGAGCCCATTTTGGGCGGGGTGGCGAAGGGTGCAAACCCGAGCTTCAGCGCATCGGACATCGGCTCGATCCTTATTCGTGCGGAGTTCCAGTGATAGGCAGGTCCTGAAGCCCATATGGCCCGCCCTACACCCCTCTGCAAAGGCCCAAATCGCTCGATTTCCAGGCTTTTCATCTTGGCCAGCGGCCGGCCACCGGCAGGGCCGCCGTTTGCCGCCAGACCGGCCAGCCAAGGATACCGCCAAGCGCCTGAATCGCGGCGGCGATTTTTACTTTTTGTTGTGCATGTTCAACGGGTTTGCCATGGCACGGCCACTTTGTAGATAGATCAAGGTAAACCTACGGGGGGTGGGAATAGGCTGGTTGCGCTTTGCGCCCGGGGTGGATACCGGGCGCAGGGCGGCGAATGCTGAAATTTGGGGGACGACGCGTCGGATGGGGTCGATCAGCCGATATATCTTCCGCACGACGTTTGGTGCGTTCCTGGTCATATTGGTCAGCCTGACCGCGGTTATCTGGGTCACGCAGGCGCTGCATGACATCGACCTGATCACCAGCCAGGGTCAGTCCATCCTGGTTTTCGTCGGCATCACTGGCCTGATCATCCCGCTGCTCGTCCTGGTGATCGCGCCGATCGCGCTGTTGATCGCGGTCGCGCACACGCTCAACAAGATGTCCACCGACAGCGAAATCATCGTGATGAATTCGGCCGGCATGTCGCCGTGGCTCCTGTTCCGCGCCTTCCTGTCGGTGGCGTTCGTGGTCTCGCTTTTGGTGACGGTGGTCAGCGCCTATTTCGCGCCCAAGGGTCTGCGCATGCTGGGCGACTGGCTCACCGAGGTGCGCGCCGACGTGGTGACCAATCTGGTGCAGCCGGGCCGCTTCGTCACAATCGAAAACGGCGTCACCATGCGCATCCGCGAGCGGCGCAGCAACGGCCAGTTGGCCGGCATCTTCCTCGACGACCAGCGCGATCCGGTCCAGCGCGTCACCATGATCGCGGATAGTGGCGATTTGCTCGACAACGCTCGCGGCACCTTTCTGATCCTGCAGGACGGCATGGTACAGCGCTTCGAGGCCAAACAGCGCGATCCGACGATGGTCGTGTTCGACCGCTATGCCTTCGACCTGTCGCAGTTGGTCCCCGGGCCGCAGGCGGCAAAATATTCGATCCGCGAGCGTTATCTCTGGCAGCTGCTGTTTCCCGATCCGAAGGATCCGCTCTACGTCGAGCAGCCGAATCAGTTCCGCGCCGAGCTGCATGACCGGCTGATCGCGCCGGTCTATCCGCTCGCCTTCGCCGTGATCGCTTTCGCCTATCTGGGCGCGCCGCGCACCAACCGGCAAAGCCGCACGATTTCGATGCTCGGTGCGGTTGGCGGCGTGGCGTTGCTGCGCCTGACCGGATTCGTCTCCACCGTGTTCGGCGCCACCACACCGTGGATGCTGTCGCTGCAATATGTGGCGCTAGCGATCGCTTTCGGCAGCGGCCTGTTCGTGATCGGTCGCGGCGTGATCATAGAACCGCCGGCTTTCATCGCTGATTGGCTGGCCGCGCTCACCGAGCGCGTAACCCGGCGCGTCGCCACGCAATGAGTTGGTCATGCCGCTGATCGGTGGAACACTCGGGCGTTATTTCGGCAGGCGTTTCCTGAACACGGTGCTGATGGTGTTCGGCGGCATCTTCGCGCTGGTCGCGCTGGTCGACTACATCGAGATGATGCGCCGCGCCAGCGATATTCCGTTCGTCTCGGCGGCCCTGGTGGCGAAGGCTTCGCTCTACCGCGTCCCGCAGATTGCCGAGCGGATCATGCCGTTCTGCGTGCTGATCGGCACGATGGCCTGTTATCTCAATTTGTCGCGACGGCTGGAATTGGTGGTTGCCCGTTCGGCCGGCTTGTCGGCCTGGCAATTTATTTCGCCGGCGGTGATCGTCGCCCTGTTGCTCGGCGTCTTCGCCACCACCGTCTACAATCCGATCTCGGCGATCTTGCAGGAGCGATCGAAGCGCTATGAGGCCATGGTGTTCGGCGAGAAATCGAATGCGCTGCGCAGCGGTGGCCCGTTCTGGACCAGCCAGCGCAGCAGCGATGGCCAAGCCGTCATCAATGCTAAATCCAGCCGCGATCAAGGCGTCACCCTCAACGGCGTGACGGTCTTCACCTTCGACAATGCCGGCCATTTCAAGCAGCGCATCGAGGCGCGCTCAGCCACGCTGGAGCCCGGCGAGTGGCAGCTCAAGGATGCCCGCGTCAACGAGTTGGGAACGCTGCCGGCCAATCATGCGGTCTATCCGCTCAAGACCAGCCTGACGCCGGAACAAGCTCGCGAAAGCTTTGCTACGCCCGAGACTGTGCCGTTTTGGCAACTTCCAACGTATATCACGATCGCGGACCATGCCGGACTTGTGGCTTCAGGCTATAGATTCCAATTCCAGAAGCTTCTGGCACAGCCATTTTTGCTGGCAGCCATGGTTTTCCTTGCCGCCGCCGTCAGTTTACGTTTCTTCCGCTTCGGCGGGGTGCAAAAGATGATTTTAAGTGGCGTGGCATCGGGCTTTCTGCTTTATGTTTTGTCGAAAGTCACTGAGGATATGACTAAGGCCGAGTTGCTGCACCCTGCGGCTGCAGCTTGGCTGCCGGTGCTTGCCGGGGGCCTGACGGGATTTATTGCGTTGCTGTACCAGGAGGACGGCTGATGGCGGGGCCGGTTTGCGCTCGTCCACCAGTGCCCCGGCCTCATCGCCGTGGCGTCGCATGCGTGATTGCCGTCCTCGCCGTCCTGGCTTGCGGCGGCATGTTCACGTGCTCGCCGGCCGTCGGCCAACAAGCGATATTCGGTTTCCCGCCTGCCCCGCCGCCGCCGCCAAAATCCGCGATCGCGATCGAGCGGGAAAAGGCGGGCAACCAGCAGCAGATGCTCGTGAAGGCGAATGAGATCGACTACGACTATGCCAATCATCGCGTCTCCGCCGTCGGCGATGTGCAAATCTACTACCGTAATTCGACGCTCGAAGCCGACAAGGTGGTCTACACCCAAAATACCAAGCGCCTGCACGCCGAAGGCAATGTTCGGCTTACCGAAGTGGACGGTAAGGTCACCTATGGTTCCATCATGGACCTGTCGGACGATTATCGCGACGGGTTCGTCGATTCGCTTCGTCTCGATACCCCCGAGCAGACGCGCATGGCGGCCGCCCGCGCCGAGCGCACCAGTGGAAACACCACCGTCTTCCACAGCGGCGTCTACACCGCCTGCTTGCCTTGCAAAGACGATCCGAAGAAGCCGCCGCTGTGGCAGGTGAAAGCCGCGCGCATCATCCACGACCAGGGCGAGAAGATGATCTATTTCGAGGACGCGCGCCTCGAATTCTTCGGCCACCCGATTGCCTGGCTGCCCTACTTTTCGGCGCCCGACCCGACCGTCAAGCGCAAGACCGGCGTGCTGGTGCCGTCGGTAAAGTCGAGCAGCATTTACGGGCAGGCGCTTGAAGTTCCCTATTACTGGGCGCTGGCGCCGGACTATGACGCCACTTTCTCGCCGATGGTCACGACCAAGCAGGGGGTCCTGCTGCAAGGCGAGTTTCGCCAGCGCCTGCTCAACGGCGCCTATTCGATCCGCGCCTCGGGCATCTACCAACTCGACCGCGCGTATTTTGCAGGCACTCCCGGCGTGCCCGCGCCCGGCGACCGTAACTTCCGCGGCAGCCTAGAAAGCTCGGGCCAGTTCGCCATCAACGACAAATGGGTTTGGGGCTGGGACGGCGTGCTGCTGACCGACAAGACCTTCTTCTCCGACTACAATCCGCGTCTGTCGGCCTATCACTATACCGATACGCTGGGGGCCGCCGCCAATTCAGGCCTCTCGCAGCTTTATCTTTCCGGCAAGGGCAACCGCAGCTATTTCGACATCCGCTCGATCTACTACTACGGCTTCTCGACGGCCGACGTGCAGAAACAGATTCCAGTCATCCACCCGGTGCTCGATTACGATTACACGTTCGATCATCCGATTATGGGCGGCGAGCTCGGTTACAATATCAACTTCACCAGCCTGACGCGCGACCAGGCCGAGCTCAACGCGATCAACAAGACCGCCAACTGCGCGAACACCGCCGACCCTATGCTCACGAGCAATTGCTTGCTGCGCGCCATTCCCGGCACCTACAGCCGCTTCTCGGCGCAAGCGCAGTGGCGCCGCAGCTTCACCGACTCGTTCGGCCAGGTGTTCACGCCGTTCGTGCAGGTGCGCGCCGACGCCGGCTCCATGCAGATCAACGGCGATCCGGGCGTGTCCAACTTTATCCCCACCGGCGATAGCAATCTGTTGCGGGTCATGCCGACCGTCGGCTTGGAATATCGCTATCCGTTCATCAGCGTGCAATCCTGGGGCACGCAGACCTTCGAGCCGATCGCCCAGGTGATCGCGCGGCCGAACGAGCCGCAGATCGGCAAGTGGCCGAACGAGGACGCGCAGAGCCTGATCTTCGACGACACCAATCTGTTCAAGGTCGACAAGTTCTCCGGCTGGGACCGGGCCGAGGGCGGTGGACGCGCCAATTACGGGGTGACCTACACCGCGCAATTCAATCGCGCCGGCACCTTCAACGCGCTGTTCGGCCAGTCATACAGCCTGTTCGGGCAGAATTCATTCGCGCAAAGCGCCGCCGCCAATGCCGGCCTCGATAGCGGGCTCGATACCACGCGCTCCGATTATGTGGCGCGGGCGACCTATCAGCCCAACAGCACGTATAAATTCAGCTCACGTTTCCGCTTCGACAACGACACCTTCGCCCTCAAGCGGACCGAGCTCGAAACAAGCGCCAATTTCGATCGCTGGAGCGTCGGCCTGCTCTACGGCGACTATGCCGCCCAACCCGATATCGGTTTCCTCGACGAGCGCCGGGGCCTGCTCGGCTCCGGATCGGTCAAGATCAACGCCAACTGGGTGCTGCGCGGCTCACTTCTCTACGACCTCAAATTGAATAAATTAGCCTCGGATTCGATCGGCGTTGCCTATGTCAACGACTGCCTAATTTTGGGCCTAAATTACATTACCAGTTACAGCTACGGGACCGGATCGCCGGTGCTCAATAATACGATCATGCTGCAATTGAGCCTGCGTACACTCGGCGATTCAGCGGTGAGCCAGGCGGTTGGGCCAAACGCGAACGCGCATTGATGCCAACCGCGGATGATGCATCCGACCATGGGGCTGAGCCTGCTACAATGGATAATGCGATGCCGTGGATCAGCGTGAGATTTCGGTCGTTCCGCCACTGGGTGGCAAGCACGGCGCTCGCCGTGGCGATCGCCGTGCCAGCCGCAGCTTCCGCGCAGGTGGTGGTGATCGCCAACGGCTCGCCGATCACGGCCTACGACATCGAGCAGCGCGCCAAACTGATCGCGGTATCGACCCATAAGACTCCCACGCGCCAAGAAGTCATCCAAGAACTGATCGACGACCGCATCAAAATCGCGAAGGCCAAAACCTATGGCTTCGAGGTGCCCGATGCGGAGGTCGACCAGTCGTTCGCCAACATGGCCAAGAACCAGCACCTGACACCGCAGCAGTTCTCGCAGGTCGTCGAGCACTCGGGCATTTCTTCGACCACGATCAAGGCGCGCATCCGCGCCGAGCTGACCTGGAACCAATTGGTGCGCGGCAAATTCAGTTCGTCGCTGGAAATCGGCGAATCCGACATCTCCAAAGCACTGCTCGATCGCAACGAAAACCAAGGCGACGTGGTCGGCTACATCTATACGCTTTATCCGGTCATAATCCTGGTCCCGCCTGGATCGAACGCGGCCGTCGTGGAGGCTAAGCGCCGCGATGCGGAAAATCTGCGCGACCGTTTCGCCTCCTGCAACACGGGCCTGGCAATGGCGCGCACGCTGCGCGACGTGGCGGTACGCGAGCCGATCTCGCGCAACTCGGGCGATCTCCCGGCACAGCTGCGCGATCTGCTCGGCACCCTCCAGGTCGGCCACCTGACCACGCCGGAACCAACCGAGCAGGGCCTGCAGATGTTCGCATTGTGCAGCAAGAAGGAGAGTAAAACCGACTCTCCGCTCAAAGGCCAAGTGCGCAAGGAGCTGTTCGACAAGCGGTTCGAGGTCGAGTCCAAAAGATTCCTCGACGAGATCCGCAAACAGGCGATGATCGAATACAAAGAAAACAAATGAGCGTAGCCGCCGGCCTTCCTCTGGCGTTGACCATCGGCGAGCCGGCCGGCATCGGCCCCGACTTGACGCTCGCCGTTTGGCGGCGCCGGGTCGAACGCGACGTGCCGGCCTTTTATCTCATTGGCGAGGCGGATTTTCTGCGCGACCGCGCCGGCGTTCTCGGCCTCGATGTGCCGCTTGCCATCGTCGCCCCCGAGGAGGCCTGCGCCGCCTTCGAGCGCGCTCTGCCGGTCGTCCCGCTCGGTCTCACCGTCACCTCCGCGCCCGGCGTGCCGGATGCCAGCAGCGCGCCGGCGGCCATTGCCTCGATCCGCCGCGCGGTCGCCGACGTGCTGGCCGGCCGCGCCGCCGCAGTGGTCACCAATCCGGTCGCCAAGAACGTGCTCTATCGGTCCGGCTTCGCCGAGCCCGGACATACCGAATTTCTGGCCAAGCTTGCCGCGGAGGCGACCGGCAAAGCGGCCCATCCGGTGATGATGCTGTGGTCGGCGGAACTCGCCGTGGTGCCGGTGACCATCCATCTGCCGCTGCGCGACGTGGTCACAACGCTCAGCACGAATCTCATTTTGCAGACTGGGCGCATCATCGCGCGTGACCTTGCCGCACGCTTCGGCATTGTGCGCCCGCGCCTCGCGGTCGCCGGGCTCAATCCGCATGCCGGCGAGGAGGGTGCGCTCGGCGAGGAGGACCGCACCATCGTGGCGCCAGCGGTGAAGCAGCTACGCGCGGAGGGCATCGACGCCGTGGGGCCGCTGCCGGCCGACACGCTGTTCCACGAGCGGGCGCGCGCGCGCTACGACGTCGCGCTCTGCATGTATCACGACCAAGCGCTGATCCCGATCAAGACGCTCGCGTTCGACAACGCGGTGAACGTGACGCTCGGCCTGCCGTTCGTGCGCACCTCGCCCGATCACGGCACCGCCTTCGATATCGCCGGCAGCGGCCGCGCCGATCCGTCGAGCCTGCTGGCGGCGCTG
>DAIMKK010000106.1:0-2977 GCA_036721745.1 Pseudolabrys sp.
CGGTGCTCGGCAATATGCTGATCCCGCCGTCGCAGGTCGGGCCGTTCCCCTACAACTGGGTCAACGAGGCGCCGGGCATAATCCGGCAATTTCCGCAAGGGAAGCGCGACCGCTGGAACGAATTGAACCTGCGGGCGACCGCGATCCTGTGGCTGCGCCCACGGCTGCAAGACGTGCCGGCCGACCAAGGCCGCACGATCTACGCCGCGCACAGACTTGGCGACGGCGTTTTGTTGACGCTCGACAACGGCACCAAGCGTTTCGATCACGTCCTGCTGGCGACCGGCTACCAGATCGACGTCGACAAGATGACTATGTTGGAGCCGAAGTTGCGCGAGAAGATCGCGCGTCACGGCGGGCACCCCGTCCTGAACGGCGGCCTGGAATCAAGCGTGCGAGGGCTGCATTTTGTCGGCGCTTCGGCGGTTGCGAGCTTTGGTCCACTGCTGCGTTTCATCGCGGGCGCCGGATTTGCGGCGCGCCGCGTCACTCGCGCGGCGCTGCGTGATGGGGCCGCCGATAGCCGTCAGCAAGTCTTTGCCGGGACCTCGTCGATCTCGCTTGCCGGCAAGCGTGCGCATCCATGAATTTCATGCCCATGAGGGCGCCGGCAATGCCAGCGCTCCGTCGCGGTGATTTGGCATCGCCGCCCGGCGCGTTGATCGTCGGCGGTGCGCATGTCAGCATCGCTGTCGCGCGCAGCCTCGGCCGCCATGGAATTCCGGTCTGGCTCATGGCCAATCATCCGCTTCCGACTTTTTCGCGTTACGTCAAGCGCAGTTTCCCCTGGCCCGGCGCCGACCATGCCGACGGCCTCACGTCGATCGTCAACGTCGCCGAGCGGTACGGCCTTCACGGCTGGGTGCTGATCGCGACCGGCGATCAGGACATGCGTATGATCGCGCAGAACCATGCGCTGCTGTCGCAGTATTTTTGCGTGGCGTCGCCCGATTGGGACACCGCCCAGTGGTCCTACGACAAGCGCCTCACCTATAGCCGCGCGGCCGAGCTCGCCATCGATTTCCCCGCCAGCTTCCGTGCCGGCTGCCTGGACGAAATCGAGCGTCTCGATTGTCGCTTTCCGGTCATTCTCAAACCAGCGTTCCGCAAAAGCATGGACGAATTCACCCAGGCTAAGGCCTGGAAGGCGGACGACCGCGATCAGCTGCGGGCGCTTTACAAGCGCGCCGCCGCACTGGTCGGCGGCGAGACCATCATCGTGCAGGAATGGATCCCCGGCACCGGCGAATCGCAATATTCCTACGCGGGCCTGTGGCAGCGCGGCGAGCCCGTTGTCTCCCTGGTTGCCCGGCGCCGCCGGCAACATCCGATCGATTTCGGCCGCTCGAGCACCTACGTAGAGACCATCGAGCAAACTGAAGTGGAAGAGCTGGCCTGCCGCTTCTTGAGGTCGCTGAACTACACGGGCGTGGTCGAGGTGGAATTCAAGCACGACCGGCGCGATGGGCAGTACAAGCTGCTCGACATCAATGGCCGGTTCTGGACCTGGGTCGGGCTCGGCGCGCTCGCCGGTGTCGACTTTCCCTATCTCGCCTGGCGGCAGGCGCTTGGCGACACCGTGTCGCCGGCACGCGCGCGAACGGGGCTGGCTTGGATGCACTCGAGCCGCGACGTCATCGCGGCTTACGAGGAAATATCGAATGGCACGCTGAGTCTGCGCGATTATTTGGCGAGTTTCAGAACGCGGCTGGCCTTCGCGAATTTTGCGCTCGACGATCCTATGCCCGCGATTGTCGAACTACCGGTGGCGGCGTGGAAACGGTTCGTGCATGGGCGGCCAGGCTCCCGACCCGCCCAATAGATCGCGCACAAATTCGGCTTCGCGGCGCGCCCGGTCGCGACCGAATGCCGGTGACGTAGACGCGCACCTGCACAAGCCGGTTTGCCTGGAATTGAAACGAATTCAAAGACATGCGGCTCTCCACGCAAACCCGGTCGCCGCCCTCCACCACAGTTGGCCGTCATCTTCCCATCACGCGTGATAGGTGTAATATTGTTGTTACACGGATTGCGTGTAGTGCGACGTGCCTTAATCAGGTCAAGGAGGGGCTTCCATGCGTTCGATGTTGCATTCGCAATGGCGCTGGAATGGCGTGCTTACGGTCTGTGGACTAGCTTTGTCGTTCGCTGCGGCCGGTCCGGCGCAGGCGCAGGCGCAGAGCAGCAATGTGAGGGTCGTGTCGCTTGTGTTGCAGGATTTTTCCGACTGCACAAACAGCAACGTCAGTGACAAGGACGGCGAGCAAGGGCAAGTGGCGGTGGTGCTCAACAGCGACGACACCACCAGCGTCAAGATCGCGATGACGGTCAAGCCGGACACCACCTATCATTTCTTTTTGAAATGCGTGCGCCAGCTCGCGACATCAAGACCGACGACGAGGGCATCGGCGAGGCCCTGTTCACCTTTCCCACCAATTCGACCGGCCCGGTGTTTGCTTTCGACATGTATCCCGAAGGCGCGCCAGCCGGGAACAAGTACCAAAGCGTGCAGGTCAATTTTCAGTAACCGTCATCGGGCTCTTGCCGCCTCGGCAAGTTGTCCGAATACGGAAAACACGAAAGGCTTGCGTTCGAGATTATAGGTTTCGACCTCGCGCGCGGCGCGGTTGACCTGCTCCCATACCTCGGGGGTGCGAGCCAATTGGCGCGCCGGGCGCGTGTCGGTGAGCTGCGCCGACAGCCAGCCATTGACCATGTCCATGAAAGCGGCGAGCGTTTGCGGCTCGCTGCCGCCGAGCGCGTCGCCGAGCGCATGCAGCGCGCGCGGATCGGGATCGGGCAGTTGCGCGAACAGTTCGAGCACGCGCTGGCGTAGCGCCAGCGCCGGACCGTCGAGGAAGCCGAGTGCGCGGGCGATGCTGCCGTCGGCGGCGACCGCCGCTTCCTGCACGTCCGTATCGTCGGCGTTGCGGCCGGCCGCGGCCGCGGCCGCGACCGCACGCGCCACATCGGCGGG
>DAIMKK010000106.1:2987-8229 GCA_036721745.1 Pseudolabrys sp.
ATAGCAGGCGCCGGCAGCGCGACCGGATGGTGGGCAATTCGCGGCCGGGAGCATTGTTCACGAGCAGCAGCAAGGCGCGCGGCGGCGGCTCTTCCAGCACCTTCAGCAAGGTGTTCGCACCGGCCGCGTTGAGTTCATCCACGGAATCGACGATGGCGACACGCCATCCGCCCTCGCCGGCCGTCGAGCCGAAGAACGGAACGCTGCGCCGAACATCTTCCACGCGAATTTCGGTAAACAATTTGCCGGTCTTCTCGTTTATCACACGTTCGAGCACCAAGAGATCGCCTAGCGCTTGCGCCGCGATTCGGCGCGCGACTGGATTGTCCGCATCGACGGCTAGCGAAGTTGCCTTCTGGACGGCCGGAAGGCGTGGATCGGCATGCGCGAGCACGAAACGCGCCAGCCGATAGGCCAACGTTGCCTTGCCGATGCCGGGCGGGCCGCCGATCAGCCAGGCGTGCGGAATGCGGCCGCTTTTGTAGGCATCGAGCAGCGTGCGCTCGGCCTCGTCATGTCCGAACAGCGCGCCGGTTTCGCGCGGGCGCAGAACGTCGATGTCGGCCTGGTCGTCGCTCACGGTGCTGTCGTCGCTGTCGCGAGGCGTTCCGGCGTCGGATGCAGGCGCTGTTCGATGGCCCTCCAGATACGTTCCGCCACCACCTCGCGCGGCGCGCGCCCGTCGATGGTGACGCAGCGTTTGGGCTCCTTATCGGCGAGCGCGATATAGGCCCTGCGCAACGCCTCGTGAAATTCCAGCGACTCCGCCTCGAAGCGGTCGGTCGTGCCTTTGCCGCGCCGGCTCTTGGCGCGCGCCAGGCCGACCGTCGCCGGAACGTCGAGCAGGAATGTAAGATTGGGCATGGCGGCGCCGACCGTCACGCGTTCGAGGCTGCGGATCAGCTTGGCGTCCACCTTGCCGAGCGCGCCCTGGTAGACACGGGTGGAATCGATGAAGCGGTCGCAGATCACCCATTTGCCGGCCTCCAGCGCCGGCCGGATGGTGGCGCGCACGTGATCGTCGCGCGCGGCAGCAAACAGGATCGCCTCGGTCTCGGCCCCGAGCGGCTTGGCTATTCCGGACAGCAGGATGTGGCGGATGATCTCGGCGCCGGGTGAGCCGCCCGGCTCGCGCGTGAGCACCACCTCGATGCCCACTGCATTGAGCCGCTCTGCCAGCAGGCGCGCATGGGTGGACTTGCCGCTGCCTTCGCCGCCTTCGAAGGTGATGAAACGTCCGCGCATCTCGTCCTGTCTCGGCGGTGAAAACGAAAGATTATAGCCGCTCGGCCCCGGCCCGGAACAGCGCGATCACCATTTCAGTCACCGCATCCAGCGCGCGCCCGGGCATATTTCCCTTGCCGACGCTCTCCGCGGCCTTGAGCGGCACCTGCAAGACCAGCTTGTCGTCGCGCCAGACCTTGAGTAGGCCGATCTGCTGGCCTTGCATGACCGGCGCCGGCACCGGGCCCTGATAGGCGATGCGCGCGATTAGCTTTTCGCCACCGGCTTTCGGCACCATGATTTTCACCAGGCCCGCCGCTTGCAACGGCACCGAGCCGCTGGCGCCGCCATAGACCTTGGCGGAGCCGAGGATCTGCCCTTCGGCGAACAGATTGCGTTGCTCGAAAGTGCGGAAACCCCATTCCAACAGTTTCTTGCCTTCGTCGGCGCGCTCCTTAGCGTTTTTGGCGCCGTTGATTACGACGATCAGCCGCAAGCCGCCTTGTACCGCCGAGCCGACCAGGCCGTAGCCGGCCTCCTTGGTGAAGCCGGTCTTCAAGCCATCGGCACCTTCGAGCATGCCGAGCAGCGGGTTGCGGTTCGGCTGGCGGATCTTGTTCCACGTGAAATCGGTCTGGCCGAAGATCTTATAGAACTCCGGATACTCGAGGATGACATGGCGCGCGAGCATCGCCAGCTCGCGCGTGGTGACGTGCTCGTTCGGATCGGGCAATCCGTTCGAATTGGTGAACACCGATTTGGTGAGGCCGAGCTCGCGCGCACGCTGGGTCAGCTTGTCGGCAAATTCGTTTTCGGTGCCGGCGAGCCCTTCGGCCAGCACGATGCAGGCGTCATTGCCGGATTGGATGATCATGCCATGCAGCAGATCGTCGACCGGAATCTTGCTGTGGATCGCCGCGAACATGGTGGAGCCGTGCGAGGGCGCGCCGCCTTTGCGCCAGGCATTCTCGCTCACGGTGTATTCGTCGGTAAGCTTGATGCGGCCCTCTTTGATCTCGTGGAATACGTATTCGGCGGTCATCAGCTTGGCCAAGCTGGCCGGAAAGATAAGCTTGTCGGCATCGCGCTCGTACAGCACGGCGCCGTTTTCGGCGTCGATCAGGATGGCGTGCGGCGCATTGATTCCGGCTTCGTCCTTCTTGGGTGCGTCTTTCTTCTGGGCGGCCGCGGCGGCGGGCTTGGCCGGCTTTTGTTCCGCCTTCGGCGCGGCCACGGCGAACGCGCTGCAGGCGACGAGCAAAACCGTTGCCGCCAGCAGCCGTCCGGTTGCGCTATGCCGAAATGCCATCATCAACGTTCTTTCGCCGGCGCGCGGGGATGCGCGTCAAATGCGGCTTGGACGGCGGCGATGTGGGGGAAATTTGTGGCTCAGTAAAGGCCGCGGCCGCTCAGCAATCCCGCGCGGCTATCATAGCGTGTCGGGGCGTAGGCGGAAACCGGCGAAACGTCCGGCTCGGCGTCCGGCAGCGGCGCGCGGGTCACGGGCGCCTCCGGGCGGGTGGCGGCGGCAAGCTCCACGGTCTGCTCGCGCCCGGCACGAACCGCAGGCACCTCGCGGGCGCCCTCGCCCAGCCGGTATGGCCGGTCGGGCGGCGCCGGCACGCGGGCTGGCATTTGCGTCAGCGGGCGGTTATCGAAATAAGTCGGCGCGAAGGGCTTGCTGGACGCCACCAGCACCGGCGAATCCGATCCCGGTTCGCGCAGCGTCGCCGCCAGCTTGCGGTCGTCGGAGCCTTCCAGCGGCGCGCGGCCGACATATTCGACCTTCACCTTGGTGAGGCCATTGCCGTAGAAGCCCAGAAGCTTGGCGGTTCTCACCGACACGTCAATCAGGCGGTTGCCGACGTAGGGTCCACGGTCATTGACGCGTACCACAAGCGACTTGTGATTGTTGAGATTGGTGACCCGCACATAAGACGGCAGCGGCAGCGTCGGATGCGCGGCCGAAAGCGAATTCATGTCGAAGATTTCGCCGTTTGCTGTGTAGCGGCCGTGGAAATCGTCGCCGTACCAAGAGGCCAGGCCGACGGCGCTGTAATTGACGTCTTCCTGCGGGACGTATTCGAGGCCGGCGACCGTATAGGGCTTACCGACCCGGTAGACGCCACCGCCCTTCGGCACCGGCTGGCCCTCGCCGACCACGCGGGCGCTGGAGGAGACGCCATATTTGGGATCGACCCGGCTGGACAGGCCACTCGAGCAGTTGGCAAGTGCCAGGCAGCCGGCGGCCAGCCCACTAAGGCGCACGATCAGGCAAACGGCGCCTTTGCCCCCGAAACCGCCCATGCTGGCTCAAGTCCCCGATTGAGAAGCGGTTAGTTTACCCTGCGGCGTCCATTTCGGGAACCGAGGGCACGCAAGCTGGTAAACAATTGGTTCCACTGCCACATTTGCCGGTCTTGCGGCATTGCCGGAATAGCCCAGGTCATTGCCCGCTTGCAAGGGCGAAGCGCATCGACCATTGGAATACGCATAGCGGGATTGTGTTACGGAAGGGTGGCCGAGCGGTTTAAGGCACCGGTCTTGAAAACCGGCATACCCGCAAGGGTATCGTGAGTTCGAATCTCACCCCTTCCGCCACGACCGATCGTGCGACGAGGTTCGGGGGGACCCGTGACGACCGACGACCAATTACGAGCCAAACGCGACGCTCATCTGTTCGGGCCCGGCCCCAAGCGCATCCTGTCGCTCGACGGCGGCGGCGTGCGCGGCGCCACCACGATCGCCTTTCTCGAGCGGATCGAAGCGCTGATCGAAGAAATCGAAGGGCGTCCCACCCGGCTGTGCGATTGGTTCGACCTTATCGGCGGAACCTCCACCGGGGCGATCATCGCCAACGCCCTGGCGCTGGGATACCGCGTCGCCGACATCCGGACTTTTTACGAACAGCTCGCTCCGAAGGTTTTCAAGAAATCGTTTTGGCGGGTGTCGGGGTGGCAGGCAAAATTCGATTCACGCCACCTGATGCAGGAACTCACCAACGTCATCGGGGCAAGGACGCTCGACAGTCCCGATCTTCACACGGGTCTTTGCATCGTTCTCAAGCGCATGGACACAGGCAGCGCCTGGATCGTCGCAAATAATCCGCGCTCGGCGTTTTGGGACACGCCGGCGGACGGATTATTCACGGGCAATAGACACCTGCCGCTCGCGCGTATCGTGCGCGCCAGCACGGCGGCCCCGAGCTTCTTCGAACCGGAACTCATCGAGATCGCGCCCGGGCAACCGCCGGGGCTGTTCATCGACGGCGGCCTCACGCCGCACAACAACCCTGCCCTCCTGATGCTGATGACGGCACTCGTTCCGGCCTACGGACTGAACTGGCGGATTGGGCCGGAGAATCTCATGGTCGTTTCCGTCGGGACCGGGTCGTTTCGTCCCACCTTGAGCCCGGCCGACGCCATGCGATCGAGCGCCATCGGTCTCGCGGTCAAATCGCTGGCTGCCATGATTGCCGAAAGCCAACTGCTGGTGCTGACCTTGATGACCTATCTCGGACAATCGCCGATCGCCTGGCCCATTAATTCCGAAATCGGCGATCTCGGCCGCGTGATTGCACCGACCGGCGATCTGTTCCGTTTCCTGCGCTACGACATCAAAATTGAACAATCGTGGCTCGCCGAAAGGCTTGGAAAACACTTCAGCGCCGATTTCATCGCCAAGCTGCGGCCGATGGACAATCCTGCGAACATGAAGACGCTCTATGAACTGGGCCAAAACGCTGCCGCCGACCAGGTCAAGCGTGACGATCTGATGTTCGCCAAGGCCTGAGCGCGGGGCGCTAAAAACCGAGCGGAAACAGCGTGTCGATTGGCAGCAGCGGCCCGCCACGCGTGCGGCATTCGCGCTGGCAGGCGCGGTCGGCGGCGTCGCTGTATTTGAGGCAGCGCCCCTGGCGGTCGCGTTCAAGACACGCCACCAAGTTCCAGGCGGTATAGGACCCGCATTCGCTCCAGCAGGCGCCCGAGGCCCAGACCGATTCCGAACGCCCGCTCAA
>DAIMKK010000107.1:0-6405 GCA_036721745.1 Pseudolabrys sp.
GCAATACGACCGCAATGAAATCGAGCGCGGCGCGCTGGCCGGCAAGGGACTGGAGATTTGCTGGATCAAAAGCCCGGTCGATGCCTTCTTCGCGCAGATCCAGGGCTCCACGCGCGTCAAGCTCAATGACGGCCAATTGCTGCGGCTTAATTACATCGCCAGCAACGGCAAGCCCTACACGCCGGTTGGCCGGCTTCTGATCGACCAAGGGGTCTATACGCCAGAAGAAATGTCGATGGATAAGATCCGGGAATTCATGGAAGCCAATCCGGACGAGGGTAAGGCGCTGCGCGAGAAGAACCGCTCCTTCGTGTTCTTCTCTGAGACGCAGCTCGGTCCGGCGGACGAATGTATCGGCGCGCAGGGCATCCCGTTGACGCCGTGGCGTTCGCTGGCGGTCGATCCCTCGATGCACGTCTACGGCACGCCGATCTGGATCGACGCCAAATTTCCGATCACCGGCGACTTGCCGCAGGACACCTTCCAGCATCTGATGTTCGCGCAGGACACCGGCTCCGCCATTCGCGGGGCGGCGCGCGCCGATATCTATTTCGGCCACGGCGAGGACACCCCGCATATCGCCGGCCGCATCAAGCAGTTCGGCAAATTCGTCATGCTGGTGCCGAAGGACGTGTCGGTGAGTGGCGATGGCGTGCCGAAAGTCCCGCTGCCGAAGCCGCGGCCGAAGGATATCGTCGCGGACAATACGCCCGCGCAGGCGGCAACTACGGCGGCGCTGCCCAAGCCCAAGCCATGAGCACGCGCGACGGAGGCCGGCGCCGCTTTCTTTCTTACGAAGAACGCGTGCTGTGGACGACCGTCACCAAGGCGATTGCGCCGCTGCGGGCGCCGGCACGCCTAGCGGCCGATGCGGATGGCGAAACGGAAATGGAAATTGCCAAACCGCCGCGCGCGGCAGTGGGAGCCAAGAGAGCATCGCCGCCGCTGGCGCCACAAAAACCTGCGCCGCCGCCGTTGGCGCCGCCTCTTTCGCCCCTTGGCCGCCGCATGAAGCGCGGCGTCGCGCGCGGCAAGCACACAATTGACGGCAAACTCGATCTGCATGGCCTCACGCAAAGCGAGGCGCATGGCGCGCTGCTGCATTTCCTGCGAAACGCGCACGCGCGTGACGCCCGGCTGGTGCTGGTGATTACCGGCAAAGGCTCCAAGAATTTGGGCCGCGGGGGTGAGCCCGGCGTGCTGCGCCGTCAGGTGCCGCAGTGGCTAAGCCTGCCGGAATTCCGCACGTTAGTGGTTGGTTTCGATGACGCGCATATCGCGCGCGGCTGATTATTGCGCCGGCCGCGCAAGATGCGCGAACATTGTGGAGGTTTCGAGAGGATCCGTCATGCCGCGTCGAATCGCGTTGCTAACGGCGGTGACAGCGAGCCTGGTTTGCGGAGCCGTCCTCGCGCAGCCCATGAAGCCGAGCGCGCCGCAAAAAATGATGTCGCCCGACGAGGCGAAAAAAATGCGCGCCTGCGAAAAGCACGCCGCGGATCAGAACATCAAGATGGACGAACGCTCCAAATTCGTCATGGATTGTATGACGGCGAAGGCGAAGTAGCGCGCTAATCGTCCCACGGGTGCAGCACGATGCGCCCGACCAGATCGCCGCCGGCTTCCAGCATGCGATGGGCCTCGCCGGTCTGAGCGAGCGGCAAGACCGCATGGATCGGCATGGCGATGCGGCCTTGTTCCAGCAGCTCGCTCACGATGCGCTGATCGTTAAGGGTCGCGCCGCGCACGCCGTGCACGTTGAGCTCCTTGCCGACCATGTCGACGACGCGCAGCGGGAGTTCTTTCATCTCGCCCCCCACCGGGCAGAACGTGCCGCCGAGCCGTATCGCGTCGATGCACAGCCGCATCAGCTCGGTGGCGCCGGTATAGTCCACCGCGCCATCGACGCCTTCGCCTTTGGTGAAATCGCAGATTTGCTGCAGGGCGTCCGCGCTGCCAATGTCGACCACCAGATCGGCGCCGAGTTGCTTCAGCACAGCGGCCTTTTGCGGATAGCGCGTGGTGGCGATCACCGAGCAGCCGGCGAGTTTGGCCAGCAGCATCGTCGCGGTGCCCATGCCGCCGGAAGCGCCGGTGATGAGCACATTTTCGTTTTTGCGCGCGCCGAGTCGAGCCGCCACCACGTGATGCGCGGTGGCGCAGGCCCACATCAATGCGGCGGCCTGATCGACGCTCACGGCCGCGGTCGTCTTGAGCCAGTAGCTTTCCGGGCGCGCGACGAATTGCGCATAGCCGCCGAACATGGTGTGGCCGGGCACGTCGACGCCGGTGGAGAGATTGCCGAGCCCGCGCTTGGCGGCGCTTGATTGCGGATTTTCCGGATGGGTCAGTCCGATCACGCGGTCGCCGGCTTTGTACGCGCGCACTTGCGGGCCGGCCGACACCACCTCGCCGGCCACGTCGCGCCCGAGCTGCATCGGCATTGGAAAGGCTCTACGGCCCGTAATCCCGCCGTGATGGCCGGTCGCCTTGCCGTAGAACTCATGCACCTCGCCGGTGCGGTATTTTACGTCCCAGCGCGACACCGAGGTGGCGAGCACCTTCACCAATACGTCGCCCGGCCCGAGTTCGGGCATCGGATAATCGCCGTAGACCAGCCGGTCCGGCCCGCCGAACTCGAAGAGACGAACGGCTTTCATGGACAGAGTCCCGCCCCCGCTGACGCCCCAGTGTGTCGTCATTCGGCGGCCGTAACAACCGCGGCTAGTTGCAATCCTGATTGGGGGGCGGCTGGAAGTCGGGCACGTGCATCTGCTTCCAGTTCTGCTCGAAGGCGTAAGTTTCCCGGATATAATCCGGGCCGTCCTTGGTTTCGGCGAGCGCGCGGAAAGCGTAGGGGGTGCCCGGTTTGCCGTCCTCCGGCTTTTCGAAGAACACCTCGACGGTGGCGTCCGGCTTGCCGCGTTTGAGCCCGATCACGGCCTGGCCGCACCAGTTCATTCCGCTGTCGGGCGGATACGTCTTGTCGACCAGTTGACAGCGGCCGCCCGACCAACGGATCGACTTTGCGAGATCGCCGGTGACGGTATTAAGCCAGTCCTCGACCCGGCGGCTGTCGCGGCAACCTTTGCGGTCGTCGTCGATCTGGTCGAGCCGGGTGTCGCGTGCCGCCTGCGCCAGCGCGGCATTCAACGCGTCGCGTTCCGAGGCATGTGCCACGCTAGAGAAAGCCATAAGCGCCAGCGCAATGGCTGGTACCAGTGTCTTGCTCATAGGATGAACCTGCTCAGGTCTGCGTTTTTGGCGAGATCGCCGATGTGTTTCTCCACGTAAGCGGCGTCGATCTTGACGGTCTCGCCGGAGCGGTCGGTGGCGGCGAACGAGATTTCGTCGAGCACGCGCTCCATCACCGTCTGCAAACGGCGCGCGCCAATGTTTTCGATCGAGGAATTCACTGCCACAGCGATGTCGGCGATGGCGTCGATGGCGTCCTCGCCGAAATCGAGCGTCACGCCTTCGGTCTTCAGCAGCGCCACATACTGTTTGATCAATGATGCTTCCGGCTCGGTCAGGATGCGGCGCATATCGTCGCGCGAGAGCGCGCTCAGCTCGACGCGGATCGGCAGCCGGCCTTGCAGCTCGGGCAGAAGATCTGACGGCTTGGAAATGTGAAATGCGCCCGAGGCGATGAACAGCACGTGATCGGTCTTCACTGGCCCGTGCTTGGTGTTGACGGTGGTGCCTTCGATCAGCGGCAACAAGTCGCGCTGCACGCCTTCGCGCGACACGTCGGCGCCCATGCGGCCTTCGCGCCCGGCGATCTTGTCGATCTCGTCCAGGAACACGATGCCGTTCTGCTCTACCGCCCTGATCGATTCCTGGATCAGTTGTTCGTTGTCGAGCAGCTTGTCGGATTCCTCATTGACCAGGATGTCGTGCGAGTCCCGCACGGCGACCTTGCGCGTCTTGGTGCGGCCGCCGCCGAGCTTGCCGAAGATGTCGCCGAGATTGATGGCGCCCATTTGCGCGCCCGGCATACCAGGAATTTCGAACATCGGCATGCCGCCGCCCGATTGCACCTCGATCTCGATTTCCTTGTCGTTGAGCTCGCCGGCGCGCAACTTCTTGCGGAAGCTTTCGCGCGTGGCGGCGCCGGCGCCGGGACCGACCAGGGCATCGACCACGCGCTCCTCGGCGTTTTGCTCCGCCTTAGCCTGCACGTCTTTGCGTTTGCGGTCGCGGGTGAGCGCGATGGAAATCTCCACAAGATCACGCACGATCTGTTCGACGTCGCGCCCGACATAGCCGACCTCGGTGAACTTGGTGGCTTCGACTTTGAGGAACGGCGCGCCGGCGAGCCGCGCCAGGCGGCGCGAAATCTCGGTCTTACCGACGCCGGTCGGGCCGATCATCAAAATATTCTTCGGTAGCACTTCCTCGCGCAGTTTTTCGTCGAGCTGCAGCCGGCGCCAGCGGTTGCGCAGCGCGATGGCGACCGCGCGCTTGGCGTCGTTCTGGCCGACGATGAAGCGGTCGAGTTCGGAAACGATTTCGCGGGGGGAGAAGTCGGTCAACGGGGCACTCACTTACGATTTCAGGGACTCGATAGTGACATTGCGGTTGGTGTAGACGCAGATGTCGGCGGCGATGTCGAGCGACTTGCGCACGATGGCTTCGGCATCGAGCGCGCCGTCGAGCAGCGCACGGGCGGCCGAGAGCGCGTAGTTGCCACCGGAGCCGATACCGGCCACGCCCATTTCCGGCTCCAGCACGTCGCCGGTGCCGGTCAGCACCAGCGAAACCTGTTTGTCGGCGACGATCATCATGGCTTCGAGGCGCCGCAGATAGCGGTCGGTGCGCCAGTTCTTGGCGAGCTCGACGGCGGCGCGCAGCAACTGGCTGGGATACTGCTCGAGCTTGGTTTCAAGCCGTTCGAACAGCGTGAAGGCGTCGGCGGTCGCGCCGGCAAATCCGCCGATCACGTCGCCTTTGCCGAGCTTGCGCACCTTCTTGGCATTGGATTTGACGATGGTCTGGCCGATCGAGACCTGGCCATCGCCGCCGATGACCACGGTGCCGGCCTTGCGGACGGTCAGGATGGTGGTGCCGTGCCAGGAAGGGAGATCGTTGGATGCCATACGCGTTACCCCTGCAATCTGCGTCATCTAGGCATGGCGCGGGGCGTTTGCAAACGGGTCGCAACGACGGTGGCGAATCCCGGCAACCCCTGATAAAAGGCGCGCGACTAAAGGACATTGCCATGCGCAAAGCGGCCGTGAAGCGCAAGACCAAGGAAACCGACGTGGAGGTCGAAGTCGATCTCGACGGCCAGGGGCGTTCGTCCATTGCGACCGGCATCGGCTTTCTCGACCACATGCTCGACCTTTTGGCGCGCCACTCGCGCATCGACATCACGGTCAAGGCCAAGGGCGATCTGCACATCGACCACCACCACACCACCGAGGATGTCGGCATCGCGCTCGGCCAGGCGGTGAAGCAGGCGCTCGGCGACATGAAGGGCATCACCCGTTACGCCGACGTGCACGTGCCGATGGACGAGGCCTTGACGCGCGTCGCGATCGACATATCCGGGCGACCGTTTCTGGTGTTCAAGGCCGAATTCGTGCGCGATAAAGTCGGGTCGTTCGATACCGAACTGGTGCAGGAATGGTTCCAGGCTTTCGCGATGAATTCCGGCATCACGCTGCACGCCGAGACTTTGTATGGGACGAACGATCACCATATTGCCGAGTCCTGCTTCAAGGGCCTGGCGCGCGCTCTGCGGGCGGCCGTGGCGATCGATCCACGCGCCAAGGACGAGGTGCCGTCCACCAAGGGCTCGCTCGGCGGGTGAGGCGCGCTCTGCTGTCGTCCCCGCGAAATCGGGGACCCAGTAACCACGACGTTTCCGAATTGGAGACAGGGGTTACTGGATGCCCGCTTTCGCGGGCATGACACCTCATATATGACGACGGTCATAAGGCTACATCGATGCCCACATTCACCGTGCACCAACCGCCGCCGCGACTGGGCGAAGACGCAAGCGCTCCGGAACGCTTCGTGTTCGTGCGCGACGGATTCCATTTCTGGGCCTTCGTACTGACGCCGTTCTGGCTGCTGTGCTATCGGCTGTGGCTGGCATTCACGATCTATCTTGTGGTCAGCATCCTGCTCGGCATCGCGTTGCGGCTGTCCGGTGTGGGAGCGACGGTGCAATTCCTCGCCGGGACACTGGTCGCGTTGCTGGTCGGCTTTGAGGCGGCGACGTTCCGGCGCGCGAAACTGACGCGGCGCGGCTGGCCCATGCTCGGTTTCGTGATCGGCGAGGACACTGAAGCGGCGGAACAGCGTTTCTTTGCCGAGTGGGCCAAGCAATCGAATACGCACGCCAGCGCGCCGCCAGCGCTACCTGTCGCGCCGGAGCCGCGCTTCGCCGCGCCGGTG
>DAIMKK010000107.1:6415-8224 GCA_036721745.1 Pseudolabrys sp.
TTGTCCTGGGCGCTCGGCTCCTGGATCCAGGGGCGGCCCGGTGCGGCGCGGCACGCCGTCCGACGTGATCGGCCTGTTTCCCGAGCCGGGGAACGGGCGATGAGCGTCGCCATCGTCGACTACGGCTCCGGCAATCTGCACTCGGCGGCGAAAGCCTTCGAACGCGCCGCGCGCGAGAGCGGGCACGATCAGCCCATCGTGGTCACCAGCGATCCGGCGCAAGTCGCGCGCGCGGACCGCGTGGTGCTGCCCGGCGTCGGCGCCTTCGCCGATTGCCGGCGCGGGCTAGACTCTATCCCTGGCATGATCGATGCATTGAATGAGAGCGTACGCAGCCGGGCGAAGCCGTTTTTCGGTATTTGTGTAGGGATGCAATTGATGGCCGAGCGCGGGCGCGAATATCAGGTCACGCCGGGCCTCGGCTGGATTGCCGGCGAGGTCGACCGCATCACGCCGAACGATGCAACGTTGAAGATTCCGCACATGGGCTGGAACACGCTCAATATGCTGAAAACCCACCCGCTGCTGGAGGACATTCCGCTCGGGCCCGACGGGCTGCATGCCTATTTCGTGCACAGTTTCGAGCTCAAACCGGCGCAGCGCGGCGATCTGGTGGCGCAGGCCGACTATGGCGGCCCGCTCACGGCAATCGTCGGACGCGACAACATGGTCGGCACGCAATTCCATCCCGAGAAGAGCCAGCGGCTCGGTCTCAAGCTGATCGCGAATTTTTTGAAGTGGAAGCCATGATCCTGTTCCCGGCCATCGACCTCAAGCAAGGCCTCGCCGTGCGGCTGCAGCAGGGCGACATGGCGCGCGCCACGATTTTTCATCGCGATCCGGCGGCGCAGGCGCAGGCCTTCGAGCTGCAAGGATTCAAGCACCTGCACGTCGTCGACCTCGATGGCGCCTTCGCCGGCAAACCGGTGAACGGCGACGCGGTCGACCGGATTCTGGAATCCGTCGGCCTCTGTGTGCAACTCGGCGGCGGCATTCGCGACATGGCGACGGTCGAGGCCTGGCTGGAGAAAGGCGTTAACCGCGTCATCATCGGCACCGCGGCGGTCCGCGATCCGGCGCTCGTGAAGGACGCGGCGAAAAACTATCCCGGCAAGATTGCGGTCGGGCTCGACGCCCGCGACGGCAAGGTAGCGGTGCAAGGCTGGGCGGAGATTTCGGAACTGTCGGCGCTCGATATCGCGCGCCGCTTCGAGGATGCCGGCGTCGCCGCCATCGTCTACACCGACGTATCGCGCGATGGCATGCTAAAGGGATTGAATCTCGACGCCACCATCGCGCTGGCCGACGCGATTTCCATACCGGTGATCGCGTCGGGTGGCTTAGCCTCGATCGACGACATCAAGGCCTTGCTGGAGCCGCGCGCGCGCAAGCTGCAAGGCGCCATCGCCGGCCGCGCGCTCTATGATGGGCGGCTGGATGCGGCGGAGGCACTCAAGCTGATCCGCGACGCCAGGGCGGCGGCGTAAGTCATGTTCAAAGTCCGCGTCATTCCCTGCCTCGACGTAAAAGACGGCCGCGTGGTCAAGGGCGTCAATTTCGTCAACCTGCGCGACGCCGGCGATCCGGTGGAAGCCGCGATCGCCTACGACGCCGCCGGCGCCGACGAGCTCTGCTTTCTCGACATCACGGCGAGCCACGAGAACCGCGGCATCATCCTTGACGTGGTGCGGCGCACCGCGGAAGCCTGCTTCATGCCGCTCACGGTCGGCGGCGGCGTGCGTACGATCGAGGATATCCGCGCGCTGCTCGCCTCAGGCGCCGACAAGGTGTCGATCAACACCGCGGCGG
>DAIMKK010000108.1:0-7311 GCA_036721745.1 Pseudolabrys sp.
GAGAAATTCCCAATGCTTGGCGTCATAGCAGATCACCGAAATATTCGAGGTATTGCCTTTGTCGCCGGCACGCGCGTGGGCAAGGTCATAGACGCGGACGCTCATAGCGAGCCCTCCACGACCACCTGGGCGTTGACCATGTTTTTCGGCAGCAGCACCGACTTCACCGTCAGCACGTCGCGCACGCGCGGCTCGCAAGCGCCGCCAGCGCCGCCCGGACCATGCATGTGCATGGCGCGCACTTCAAAACCGATGGCATGCGCGGCCTTGCGCTCGCGCGTTCGCCCCGCCATGCGCAGCCTAACCTCATAAGGCTCCGGCCGGATGTCCACCTGATCGTGCAGGCTCGACATGCCGATCAGGTCGACGCGGAAATCGTCGTAGACGAAGCCTTGCAGCTTCAGCCGCTCCTTGACGATCTCGGCCGCCCATTTGGCGCGCGCGACGGCGTCGATGCCGCCATAGGAAACTTCGCCCTCGCCGATATAGCCGTCGGCATAGCCGACATTGACTTTGTAGGTTGGCGTGCCCGGCCGCGCCCTGGCGCCCGTAACGCGCACGCGATCCGCACCGTCCTGCGTCAGCGCGATACCGCTGATGTCGAGCACGCAGTCGGGCGTGATGTAGGCGGTCGGGTCGTGGATCTCGTAAATCAACTGCTCGGTGCAGGTCATGACGTCGAGCCGGCCGCCAGTGTCAGGCGTCTTGCCAATCACGACGGCGCCGTCGGCTTTGACGTCGGCGAAAGGAAAGCCGTTGCGGGCGAGATCGGGTACTTCTTTTTTCCCGGGCCAGCCAAAACAGCCGCCGGTAACCGACGCCGTGCATTCGAGCAGGTGACCGGCCGCGGTGCCCTGCGCGATCTTCGGCAGATCGTCGTAGGCCCAGCCGAATTCATGCAGCATCGGCGCAAGAAATAGCGACGGATCGGCAACCCTGCCGGACAGCACGATGGGCGCGCCGGTGCCGAGCGCTTCGCAGACCACGTCGGCGCCGAGATAGGCATTGGCAGAAATCATTTTCGGCAAAATGGATTCCAGCGGCTCGCCGTTCTCGATCAGCTTCAACTCGGGCCGGTGCTTCACGATGCTCGACACGTCGTCGCCGAGCACCACGGCGACCGCAACGTCGCCGAGACCCAGATCGGCGGCTTCCTTGCGCGTGGCGCGCGCGCCGCCGAGCGGATTGGCGGCGCCCATGTTGCTGACGATGCGGATGCCCTTAGCGATGCAGGTCGGCAGCACCATGCGCAGGCGCGCGTGCAGCGACGGCGAGTAGCCGAGTTCGGGGTCTTTGCTGCGCGCCAGATTTTCGCGCGAGACGGTGCGCTCGGCCAGGCACTCGAACACCAGGTAGTCGATATCGCCGCGCTCAGCCAGTTCGAGCGCCGGCACCATGCGGTCATCCGAAGTTCCCGCTCCGGCGCCAACGCGTATCGTTTCGCGCGATTTCATCAGGCGGTTCCTCGCGCCCGCTATTGTTGTTGTCTGAGCACGGGCGGCTCGTGGCGCGGGCGTCCAATAAGGAGCATAGACAAGCTTAAGGAAACCGTCCAAATTATTATTGGACAGCGGTGCGGAAGATACCGAAGCCTCACATAAAAATAATGATAATGGCGGTGGGAGGACGAAGCTGATGCCGAGCGGTTCGACACTCGCATCCAGATCTGCATTGCCGGGTGCGGGGGGGCATCAGGGCGGTGTCGGCCGGTAGCGGCGGCCGTGCGGCCGCGGACGCCGATCCAAACCAGCCGTTGCTCGATGTGCGCGGCGTCACCATCCAATACAAGACGCAGCGCCATCTGGTCACCGCGACCTATCGCGTCGGGTTCAACGTGTTGCAGGGCGACCGCTTCGTCGTGCTCGGGCCGTCGGGCTGCGGCAAATCGACATTGCTGAAGGCGGTCGGCGGCTATCTGCAGCCGACCGAAGGCGATATCCGCTTGAAGGGCGAATTGATCAAGAAACCCGGCCCGGACCGCATCATGGTGTTCCAGGAATTCGATCAGCTGCTGCCATGGAAGACGGTTCTGGAGAACGTCGTCTTTCCGCTCAAGACGACGGGAACGCTGGGCGCCAAGGACGCCTACGCGCGCGCCATGCATTACATCGAGAAGGTCAAGCTCACGAAATTCGAGCACAGTTATCCGCACACGCTCTCGGGCGGCATGAAGCAGCGCGTAGCAATCGCGCGCGCCATGGCGATGGAGCCGGATATTCTGCTGATGGACGAGCCGTTCGCCGCGCTCGACGCGCTGACGCGTACGCGCATGCAGGATGAGCTGTTGGCGCTGTGGGACGAAATTCGTTTCACGATGCTGTTCGTCACCCATTCGATACCGGAAGCGATCAAGATCGGCAGCCGCATCCTGCTGTTGTCGCCGCATCCGGGTCAGGTGAAGGCCGAAATCAATAGCGTGCCGCGAGGGCAGGAAAACTCCAACGAAGCCGCTGCGCTCGGCCGCGAGATCCACGACATGTTGTTCGCCGATCAGATCGAGGAGGCGCCGAATGCTTGAGGCGGTTCAACGGGCGAATGTCTACAGCGAAACGCTGGGGCCCGAGCAGTTCGGCATTGTCCAGAAGCCGCTGACCTTGGCCGAAAAGATTTATAATCAGTCTTGGCTGCGCAAGATCGCCATTCTCGTGGTGCTCGCGGCGGCTTGGGAAATTTACGGCCGTTGGCTCGATAATCCGCTGTTGGTGCCGCCGTTCAGCGAAGCCATGCGTGCTTTGATGGAGGACGTCAGCAATGGGACGATACCAAGCCGCGCGCTCAGCTCGATCCAGGTGCTACTGATCGGCTTTACCACCGGCACGGTGTTGGCCGGGCTGCTGACCGTGTTCGCCATCAGCACGCGGATCGGCACCGACTTCCTCGAGACCATGACCGCGATGTTCAACCCGCTGCCGGCAATCGCGTTGCTGCCGCTCGCGCTCATTTGGTTCGGCCTGGGCGCGGGCAGTTTAGTGTTCGTTCTGGTGCATTCGGTGATGTGGGCGGTCGCGCTCAACACGCTGGCCGGATTCCGCAGCGTGTCGATGACGGTCCGCATGGTGGGGCGCAACTACAATCTCAATGGCTTGCGCTTCGTCGGGAAGATTCTCATCCCGGCCGCGTTTCCGAGCATTCTCGCCGGTCTCAAGATCGGCTGGGCCTTCGCTTGGCGAACGCTGATTGCCGCCGAACTCATCTTCGGCGTGTCGTCGGGCCAAGGCGGGCTCGGCTGGTATATCTTCGAGAGCAAAAATCAGCTCAATATTCCGGAAGTATTCGCCGGCTTGCTCACGATCATCTTGATCGGGCTTGCGGTTGAGAACGTCATATTCCGCTTCATCGAGACCAGAACAGTACAACGCTGGGGCATGCAGTCCTGATTGCATGACAAACTCAGCTTGAGTTAACGGGAGGAATTCATGATCCACAGACGCACTTTCTGCAAGGCCCTTGCGGCGACGTCCGCCCTGGCAACGCCGGCGCTGTTGCGCTCAGCTTTCGCCGACGAGGTGTCGAGCATCGTGCTGATCAGCCAAACCGGGCTGCCTTATTTGCCGATGATGGTGATGGAGCATTTCAAACTGATCGAAAAGCATGCAGAGAAGCTCGGCGTCGCGTCGCTCAAGCCGGAGTTCAAGAGTATGGGCGGCACGCAATCGCTGATCGACGCGCTGTTGAGCGGACAGATGAATTTCGGCGTCACCGGCGTGCCAGGCCTGGCCGTGCTATGGGATAAGACCGCCGGCACGCCGAATGAAGTGCGCGCGCTGTCCGCCGTACAGTCGATGCCGTTCATGCTGGTGACCAACCGCGAGGCCATCAAGACGATCAAGGACTTCAACGAACACGACAAGATTGCCTTGCCGTCGGTCAAAACGTCGAGCCAGGCGATCTGCCTGCAAATGGCGGCCGCCAAGGAATGGGGTCAGGATCAATATGCCAAGCTCGATCCGCTCACGATCACCCGCCCGCATCCGGACGCCGCCACCTCGGTGATGTCGAAGGCGACCGAGGTGAACAGCCACTACTCGGTGGCGCCTTTCTATTACTATGAGCTGGCGACGGCAGGGGTGCACAACGTGCTCAAATCCTACGACACGCTGGGCGGGCCAGCGACCAACGGCGTGATGCTGATGACGAAAAAGTTTCGCGACGCCAATCCGAAAGTGACCAGCGCGGTTTACGGTGCGCTCTCCGAGGCGGAGGAATTCATCAATAAAAATCCGGGCGAGGCGGCGCAGATCTACATCAAGACGGCTAATGAAAAGCGCAGCAGCCAGGCGGAAATGACCAAATTCATTGCCGATCCCGACAATATCTGGACAACGACACCACAACAAACAATGACATTTGCCAACTTCATGCACAAAGTAGGCACCATGAAGCGGCAGCCTTCGTCGTGGAAAGATCTTTACATGCCGGAGTCGCACGAGCTTAAGGGCGGCTAGCCAAGTCGTGGCGTCGCAGGCGGAAAAGTTGGTCAATCCGGTCAAGGCGCGCATGCAGGCCGGCGAGGTCGCGCTCGGAATGCCGGTGCGGCTCGCGCGCTCAGGCGATATCGCCCGCATCGCCAAAACGACCGGGCATGACTTCATCTTCATCGATTGCCAGCATTCGCTGTTCAATATCGAGACCATCGGCCACATCGCGAGCACCGCGCTCGGTTGCGGCATCGCTGTGCTGGTGCGCGTGCGCGGGCTCGACGACCCCGACGTGTCGCTGCTGCTCGACAACGGCGTGATGGGCATCGTCTATCCGGACGTGGCGAATGCCGCGCAGGCGCGCAAGGCGGTCGACATCTGCAAGTTTGCCCCGCTTGGCAAACGCTCGGTCACCGCCGGCTATCCGCAGTTCGATTATCGTTCGGTGCCGCTGACCGCGAGCGTTCCGCAGCTCAACGATAGCTGCCTGCTGTTCTTCATGATCGAGACCGTGGAAGGCTTGGAAAACGTCGAAGCCATCGCGGCAGTCGACGGCATCGACGTGATCCACCTCGGCAGTAACGATCTGCTCGCCAATATGGGCAAGCCCGGCAAGTTCGACGATCCGGCTTTGGTCGCGGCGCAGGAACGTCTCATTGCCGCCGCCCGCAAATACGGCAAGTTCGCCGGCAGCGGCGGCAACCGCGATGTGCAACGTCAGGTTGACCTAATCCGCAAGGGGTGCCTGTTCCTGACCACCCAGTCGGATATCGGCTTCCTGTCGGCGGCGGCTTCGATATGGACCGCCGGCATTCGCGATGGGCTCAAGGCCTAAAGTTCGCGTAGCGCGTTGAACTGCGCGACGTAACCCGAAGCGTCGATCCGCACGCCGATGACGGTGGTGCGTTTGGATTGCACCGCGGCGCTGAGCGCGGCGCTCAAGGCCTGCTCGGTTTCCACCACCACCCCGTCGGCGCCAAAGGATTGCGCCAGTTTCTCCCAATCCACGCCGCCGAGTTGCACGCCGTGCAGCGGAATCCCTTTAATCTCCTGCTTGACGCGGATCAGCCCGATTTCGCGGTCGTCGAACACCAGCACGATGATCGGCAGGTTTTCGCGCTGGGCGGTCTGCAATTCCGCGACCGTCATCAGGAAGCCACCGTCGCCGGTGAAGGCGACCACCGGCCGGTCCGGAAAGGCCATGCGCGCGGCCAGCGCGCCGGGCACCGCATAACCCATTGACGCGAGCCCATTCGAGGTGAGGAATTCGCGAGGTCCGTAGGATTCCCACTTCTGCACGATCAGCAGCCGGCTGGCACCTGCGTCGCAGGTGGCGATCGTATTGCGTGGCAGCGCCGCGCGCGCGACTTCCATCGTCCGTTGCGGTGACAGCCCGGTACTCGGCGTATTGAGGGCGTCACGCACCTCCAGCCGGAACGACTTGGCGGCCTTTTCGCCCCAATTGGTGCCCTCAGGCGCCCAAAGCGCTAAGCCCGCCAGCAGCGCCTTCAAGTTGCCGATGATTTCCGGATCGGCCGGCACTAGCGCATCGGTGCTCGGGGTCGAAGACAGCGCCAGCACGGGCAATGTGTAGGGCCAAGGCTTCGGCTGTAGCTCGACCGCGTCGAGACCTACGGTAACGATCAGGTCGGATTCCAGCACCAGCTTGCGCTCGATCAGGCCGCCGATGATGCAGCCGGCGCGCAACGGGTGATCCTCTGGGATCATGCCTTTGCATTTGGTGGTGGTGAGCACCGGGGCGCCGAGGCGCTCGGCGAATTTGACGAATTCGGCCGACGCGCCGCACCAATACACGCCTAAGCCCGCAATTAAGATCGGCCGTTTCGACTTGCCGAGCATGTCGAGCGCCGGTTTGAGATCGGCGCGATCCGGACCGGGCACGATCCAATTCGGCAGCAGCGGCGGCTCGGCGGCGTAGTCGCCGGCCTCGCGTGTGGTTTCACTCTGCGGAAATTCGAAATGCACCGGGCCGGGGGGCGCTCCGGTCGCGGTGCGCATAGCGCGGCGCACCTGCTGGCGCACGGTCTTGGCGTCGATCGTCGTGCTCCATTTCACGATCGGCTCGTACAGCGCGAGTTGGTTGATGCGCTGGCGCAGGCCGGTCTCATAAGTGGGGCGGGAATAGGAGTCGGTAATCGCAATCAGCGGCGAGCGATCGAGAAATGCGTGCGCCACGCCGTTGACCATATTGGCGGCGCCGGGCCCGCGCGTGGACAGGCAAATGCCGGGACTGCCGGTGAGGTCGCCCCAGGTCGAGGCCAGCATGGCGCCGGCGACTTCCTGTTTCATCAGGAGAAAACGCATCTGGCGCTGGCGCGCCGCTTCCATCAGTTCGACCGACTCGCCGCCCGGGTGACCCACTATGAATGGCGTGCCGGCATCCTTGAACGCGGCGGCCAGCACTTCGACGGTCGTGGTCATTACAATTTCTCCCGGTCGGTTCGCTCGGCACGATAGCAGCAATTCACAGCATGCATTACTATCGTTAGCGGTATTTGGATCGGATCAGCTATGCCCAAAATCACGGTCGCCATCCTCGACAAGTTTCATCCGCACATCAAGACGGCGATCAAGGCGGCCGTTCCTGCGAATTGGACCGTATCGTTTATCGAAGAAAGCACCTTGGCCGGGCGCGCAGCGGTGTTGCGCGATGCGGAGATCGCGTTCGTCATGGCGGCCCCGATGCCGAAAGAATTGCTGACCGAAGCCCGGCGGCTTCGGCGTCTGCACCGTGTTGCTGCCGAGCTGGTCGAGGTGGGTGATCGCTGTGACGAGCAAGCGAATCAGTGTGCGTATCGCGCGGGCGATGATGCCGATCTTGTCGAGCGTCACGAGGATCAGGTCCCGGAACGTGCCGACCACGCCCCCGATG
>DAIMKK010000108.1:7321-8220 GCA_036721745.1 Pseudolabrys sp.
AATCCGCGCGTCGGCTTCGCTTCATCCAGAAGCTCGGAGCCGGCGTCGACCGGATCGATTTCGATGTCTGCCGCAGCCGAGGGATCGGCGTGGCGAGGCTGCATGCCGGCAACAGTATTCCGGTCGCCGAACATACGATCCTCTTGATGCTCGCCATCTATCGCCAGCTTCCGCAGATCGACGCCCGCACCCGCGCCGGCGCCTGGCAAAAGGAAGACGCCCGCGGCATGCATCGGCAATTGCAAGACAAGACGGTTGGGCTGGTCGGGTTCGGCGCGGTTGGCAAGGAAGTGGCGAAAAGGCTGCGCGGTTTCGAGGCCACGATCCTTTACTACGACCCGGTGCGCGCGCCGCTTGACGTCGAGCAAAGCCTTGTCGTCCGTTATGCCGATCTCGACGAGCTGGTACGCACCGCCGACATCGTTTCATTGCACCTGCCGCTGCTGCCGCAAACGGCCGGCATCATCAACGCGACGCGAATTCGCGCGATGAAACCCGACGCCGTGTTGATTAATTGCGCGCGCGGCGGACTGGTCGACGAAGCAGCGTTGGCGGCGGCTTTGAAAGAAGGACGCTTGTTCGGGGCCGGCATTGACGCCTTTGCCAGCGAGCCGCCGGTCGGCAGCCCGCTGCTCGAACTGGATAACACCGTGGTCACGTCGCATTTGGCGGGGGCGACGCTCGACAATTTCTCCGGTATCGTCGCGCGCGCGGTGGAGAATGCCAAGGCTGCGTTGCGTGGCGATGCCCTTCCCGAAACCGATGTGGTGGTTGCGCCCGACCGCAAAGTGCCGGCTGCTTAACCCTGGGTGGACAAAACGGACGCTCGCCTTTACTCCACTCAATCACGCGCCGGTAGCTCAGCTGGATAGAGCACCAGACTTCGAATCTGGGGGTCA
>DAIMKK010000109.1:0-4624 GCA_036721745.1 Pseudolabrys sp.
TGCATGGGTGTCGTTCCGCTTCCACGAAGTCTCGACCGGCGTCATCCGCGTGCCGCTCGCTTATCCGCAGGCCGCCATGGCGTTCGGCGCATTCATGCTCACGGTCGCGCTGATCGACGAACTTTTCATCGTCGTCACCCGCGGCCGGCCGACCTTCCGCGTTGCCGAAGACGCCATCACGCTCGGCAAGGAGGGGTAGTGGTGAAGGGCGGCTCTCCAGGGTCATTCCGGGGCGCACGCATTAGCGTGCGAACCCGGAGTCCAGAAACGAATACGGAGATTGTGTCTGGATTCCGGTTTCGCGCTTTCAGCGCGCCCCGGAATGACAGGTTGCAAAGGCGGCCGACATGAACGAGCTCCAGCTCTCGCTTGCCCTGATGCTGCTGTTGTTCGCGATCCTCGGCTCCGGCGTGTGGATCGCGATGGCGCTGGCGGTCTGCGGTTTCGCCGCGGTGCTTACCAAAGCCGCAACACCGGCCGGCCAGGTGCTGGCGACCTCGATGTGGGCGGCCTCCGATTCCTGGGATCTCACCGCGCTGCCGATGTTCATCTGGATGGGCGAGATCCTCTACCGCACCAAATTATCCGACGACATGTTCGAAGGCTTGGCGCCCTGGGTGCAGAAGCTGCCCGGCCGGCTGCTGCATGTGAACGTGATCGGCTGCGCGATCTTCGCCGCGGTGTCGGGCTCCTCCGCCGCCACCTGCGCAACAATAGGCCGCATCGCGCTGCCCGAACTGCTCAAGCGCGGCTACGACGAGAAGATGGCGATCGGCACGCTCGCCGGCTCCGGCACGCTCGGCCTTTTGATCCCGCCCTCGATCATCATGATCGTCTATGCGACCGCGACCGATCAATCGATCGCGCGGCTGTTCATCGCCGGCGTCTTGCCCGGCATCATGCTGGCGGGATTGTTCATGGGCTTCATCGTCGGCTGGGCGCTGCTCAACCAGTCGCGCATGCCGCCGCCCGAACCGCACGTGCCGTTGCGCGCCCGCATTAAAGCCTCGCGCCGGCTGATCCCGGTGACCCTGCTCATCCTCGGCGTGATCGGCTCGATCTATGGCGGGCTCGCCTCGGCCACCGAGGCGGCGGTGGTCGGCGTATTCCTCTCGCTCGCACTATCTTGGTGGTCGGGCACGCTGACCATGCAAGGTTTTCGCGATTCGCTGATGGGCGCGACCAAGACCAGTTGCATGATCGCCTTCATTTTGGCCGGCGCAGCCTACCTCACCGCCGCCATGGGCTTCACTGGCATCCCGAGTGCGCTCGCCGAATGGATCAGCGGTTACAATATGCCGGCCTGGGGCCTGCTCACCGTGCTCACTGCGTTCTACATCGTGCTCGGCTGCTTCCTCGACGGCATCTCGATGGTGGTGCTCACTACCTCGATCATCATCCCGCTGGTGGTGAAGGCCGGCTTCGACTTGATCTGGTTCGGCATCTATATCGTGCTGGTGGTGGAGATGGCGCAGATCACGCCGCCGGTTGGCTTCAATCTCTATGTTCTGCAGGGCATGACCGGGCGCAATATTTTCACCATCGGCGCCTACGCGCTGCCGCTGTTCATTTTGATGTGCGTCGCGGTGGCGTTGGTGACGATGTTCCCCGGCATCGCCCTCTGGCTGCCCTCGACCATGCTGGATGCCTCGCATTAGGCCCGATTGTTTTGGCTAACCGATCGTTTACGGAACCGGCCGTAAAGTCAGGCGTTGCAAAGCGGACGGCTGGAAGCGGGCGCCCATTCTGGCCTGATCCTTGCATTATTCAAATCCGGGCAACATTGAAGGCAAAGCCATGCACGCGATCCTCGGCTTTTTCTTTGTCTGTTCCGTCGGTGTCGGCAGTTTGATGCTGGCATTGCAGGCGATTTCAGACGGGCTGCGAGGCTTGTAGCCGAGCGCGACGGGTCGAACGTCACTCGTTCGGCACCTTCGCGCTAGCGGCCCTCCGGATCAAGCGCTGACAAGGCGGCAGTTTTGCGCACTGTCCAACTTGTGGACGCGCTGCCATTCCGTCGGTTGCGCCTGCACGCGCCAGCGGCCTAGTCTGTCGATCCAAAGATTAAGAAAAACAGAGGATCGAAAAGGGAGGCTGGCCGTGAAAAAACTGATCGGTGCGCTGGCGTTCATCGCGCTCGCGCCAGGCGCCTTCGCGCAGAATTATCCCGACCGCAACATCATCCTTGTGGCGCCGTTTCCGCCCGGCGGCCCGTCCGACACCACCGCGCGCATGATCGTCGGCCCGATGGCGAAGGCGCTCGGCCAGCAGATCGTCGTCGAGAACGTCACCGGCGCCGGGGGCACCATCGGCTCGAACCGCGTCGCCAAGGCCAAGCACGATGGCTACACCATCATGGTCTCCGGCTCGGGCACGCACGCGGCGGCCGAATTCCTCAACAAAGATTTGCCTTATCGCTCGACCGATTTCGAGCAGATCGGTCTGATCAATGTTTCGCCGGTGGTGCTGGTCGCGCGCGAGGGCGTGCCGGCCAAGACGCTGAAGGATTTTGTCGCTTTTCTGCACACCAACGAGAAGAAAGTCACCGAGGCGGACGCCGGCGTCGGCTCGATCTCCAATCTCGCCTGCTCGGTGTTCCATTCGGTCGCGGATGTGCACCCGACCGTCGCCTCCTATCGCGGCACGCCGCAGGCGACCATGGACCTGGTCGCCGGCACCGTCGACTTCGGCTGCAACCAGATCGTCAACATCGTGCAACATATCAAGTCCGGCAAGCTCAAGGCCTTTGCGGTGACCGGCGACCAGCGCTCGCCGATGTTGCCGGACGTACCGACCACCAAGGAAGCCGGCATGCCGCAGTTCAACCTCACGGTCTGGTTCGGCCTCTCCGCGCCTAAGGGCACGCCGGGCCCGGTCCTCGACAAGCTCAACCAGGCGCTCGGTGTCGCGCTCAACGATCCCGACGTGGTCAAGCGGTTTGCCGACTTGGGCTACGACGTGGTGCCGCCGGACCGGCGCAGCGCGCAATACTTCGACAAATTTTATAAGGACGAAGTCGCGTTGTGGGCGAAGGTGCTCGGCGGTTTGGGCGTGGGCGCCAAATAGTGAGCGAAACCTTTAAGCCGACGCGCAGCGTGCAGATCGTCGCCGGCACGCCGCCTGGCGGCGGCCTCGACCGCGTCGCCCGCGCGCTGGCCAAAGCGATCGCAGAAGCGCATTTGCTCGACGTGCCCATGGAGGTCGTCAATGTTCCTGGCGACGGCGCGCGCCGCGCCTGGACGCAGGTCATCGACAAACATCCGGGTGACGGCCACATGATCGCGATCAGCTCGCCCAATTTGGTCACCGATTTTCTGGTCGGCCTCGCCGATTTCGAGCACAGCAAATATACGCCGATCGCCACGCTGGTGACTGAATACATCGCTTTCGCGGTGCGCGCCGATTCGGAATTACAAACCGGCGAGGATTTACTCGTGCGCCTGCGTGACAATGCGAAAGGCGTCACCGTGGCGCTGTCGACCGCTCTCGGCAATCCCAACCACGTCGCATTGGCGAAGCTCACCAAACAAGTCGGCGGCGACGTCAACGCGCCGGTTATCCGCGTGTTCGATACCGCGCTCGACGCGGTCGCCGACATGATCGCCGGCCGCAGCGATGTCTGCGCCGTTACGACGGCGAGCGTGATCGCGGAATTGAACGCCGGCCGCCTGCGCGTGCTGGCGATCAGCGCGCCGGCGCGGCTTGGCGCTCCGTTCGCTGATGTGCCGACCTGGACCGAGCAGGGCGCCGGCTGCGTGATCGGCGCCTGCCGCGGCGTCAGCGGGCCGGCCGGGCTCACATCCACGCAAGTGAAATTCTGGCAAGCCGTCGTCACCGCCGCCGCCGCGCAGCCATGCTGGCAGGAAGACCTCAAGCGCCTGAGCTGGTCGCCGATGGTTCAGACTGGCTCTGCGCTGCGCTCATACCTCGACCGGGAGCGCGCGGAGTTCGTCACCGTCTTGGGCGAACTCGGGCTGCTCAAGGCCTGACCAGAACATTATCGGCCGCGCGCGCATGTTCTGCCGCGACAAACATTTTGCTCGGCGCCGACCAAACGTCGTTCTGCGAACCTCTGCTCTTGGTCGGCAGAAGAACCTGACAATCTCTGCAGAGGTTCGCCGCCGGTTCAGCGCGCCTTGGCGTCCACTTTGTTGATCAGGACCTGGAAGTTACTGCCCTGCAACGCGATGGTGTAGAAGATCGTTCCGGTTTGCGCCGCTGTTTCGATATGCGCCTGGCAGGTCTGAGCCGACGACGTATCGGTCACTGTCTTCATATCGTTGAGCACGGTGAGTTCGACGTTCTTGCCTTTGAAGATGTCGCGGAGGACGGTGGCGGTCGCGTCCGTCGCGCACCCCGGCAACTGCGGCGTAAAGGCATTGTACAACTTGAGCAGCCCGAGAAGCCCGATGATGATGCCGCACACGACCAGGAACCATTGCTGGGCTTTCTGCCACGTCGTCTTTGGTTGCTCTGCCGTCGGCGCTAGCGGTGGCGTTGCAGGATTCGTCTCCGTCATAGTCCTCACTCCCCCAGTTGTCCCGCGCAGCGTAGGTTGGCTCTGCGTCGAATGCCATGAAAAATCAAAGTTATGAGTTCCGCATTGGAACCCCAAAATTGGCGG
>DAIMKK010000109.1:4634-8175 GCA_036721745.1 Pseudolabrys sp.
GTTCTCCGCCGGACGCCCCTTGAACATATCAGCCGGCCTGTAAGCCGGGTTCTGTAAGGCCTGCGGGTCTCACCGCAAACGTGACGGCCATTCCTCTGCTACGCCGGTTGCCCGGCGCATCAAGCAACCTACCCGAACGACTGGTCCGGACGGACCTGGAGCTTGCGCTCCAACGTCGTTCCTATTCGGTCTTGCTCCCGGTGGGGTTTGCCGTGCCGTTTCCATCGCTGGAAACGCGGTGCGCTCTTACCGCACCGTTTCACCCTTACCGCGGCCAAAACGCTACGCAGCCGCGGCGGTCTGTTCTCTGTGGCACTGTCCCTGAAGTCTCGCCCCGCGAGGGGTCCAACTCCGCCGGACGTTATCCGGCACCGTTCGTCCATGGAGCCCGGACTTTCCTCCCCGGCCGCCTTTCGGTCGTTGCCGGAGCGGCCGTCCGGCCGACTGACGGGGATAGCAATGGGGTTGCGGGACCGCCGCGTCAAGACCGCGTGCCCAAGCGCGTTCAAGACCGTTAAATCGGCCTTATGCCAGCGGCGCCGGGCGCGTCTCCAGCAGAGCGCGTAGCGTCAGGATCGTGGAGGCGTCGGCGACGCCGTCGACTCGCGCCGGGCGGAAATGGCGCTGGAATGCGATGACCACGCTGCGCGTGGCCTCGTCGTAACTGCCGGTCTCATCGATGCCGTAGCCGTAGCCGCGCAGCACGCGCTGCAGCCGTGTCACCTGCTCGCCGCTGTCGCCGGGACTGAGCATGGGCCCCGCGATATTGAGCAAGGCCGGGCGCACCCAATGGCCGATGCCGGATTCGCTCAGCAGGTCCCAAGGAAATTTTTCGCCCGGGTCCTGCTTGCGCGCCGGTGCCACGTCGGAATGGCCGAGGATGCGGTCGGCGCTGATCGGCCCGCGGCGGGTGATGATCGAGCGGCAGATCGAGATCACCGCCGCGATTTGCCGCAGCGGGAAGTTGGGATAACCGAACTCGTGACCCGGATTGACGATCTCAATGCCGATCGAGCTCGAATTGATGTCGGTTTCGCCGGCCCAGAACGATACGCCGGCATGCCAGGCGCGAAACCCTTCCGGCACGCATTGAACGATGCGGCCGTTTTCGAACACGACGTAATGGGACGACACATTGCTGTCCGGCGAACACAGCCGTTGCAATGCGGCCTCGCCGGTCTCCATGCCGGTGTAGTGCAGCAGGATCAGGTCGGGAACGCGGCCTTGCCTGCGCTCGTCATAATTAGGCGAGGGCGCGACATCGGTGACGATAAAGGAATCCGGCGGAAACGCCGACATAGGCCGGAACCACAATTGAATGCGCGAGGCGCGGGAGGTGTATCATTCGCTGTGCCCGGCTGAAAAAGCAATACGCGTGACCGCCGGGACAAAACCGCGACCCAGACGGCGATCGCCATCCGGGCCACGGCGCTTTGAGTCTGCGCTGCCGCCTACCGGCTGGTCGGCGGTGTATTGCTCGATGGCCGCGATCCGGCGCCCGGCAGGCTGCCGAGGCCGGCACCCGAACCGGTCGTGGCGGGGCGCGGCGGTTCGTAGCGGGCGAAATTCTGCGCCTGCTTGAGCTCGTCCTGGTTCAGCGAGAGCTTGAGGATGTCCGCCGAACCGTTCTTGCCCGGGATCACTTCGAAGGAAGCGGGCGCCAACGCGACTTCTTTCGCACCAATCCCGAGCAAGCCGCCGACGCTGACCACGAAGGCTTCGATCTTGCCGCTCTTGTCGAACAGGATGTCGCTGACGGCACCGATCTTCTGGTTATCGGCGCCCATCACTTCAGTGCCCTTGAACTTGGACGCCAGCCATTGATCGGGCTTCTGCGACATCACGAAATCCGCCTTGCCGCCACTTTGCTGCACGGCCGCCGGCGGATTGGAACTTGAACTCGGCGGGGGAGTCGGCGACTGTGCCAACGCCCCGGATACCAATAGCGCGCCAATGGCCGCGCCGATCATTAGTTTTTTGGTCATGGATCGCCTCCTTGTTCACGCGTGGAACTTTGCGCCTATCTTTTGGACGGATATGCCGCCCGTCCTTGAACAACTCGCGGCTGAAATTTCTTGTTCCTGGAACTTCCTGAATTTACCGGCGGTCGGGACTGCGGATTTTGCATCCCTCGGGAACCCTGGCCGCCGTCAGGAGCCCCCGAAATCGGCCGGTCTCAACAAATCCTTAAGGCTAAGAGCCGTTAATAAGGTTCCGACGGCGCAATGCGTCGGCGTCCAATAGGAGGGCGTCGGGGCAGGGTTATCCCATTGATGTCCTTAGTATTCCATGACTGCCCACGATTTCTCATCGATGGCGGACCGCTCAACGCTCCCTGGCGGTACGACGATCCTTGTCGCCTGGGTGCTCGGAGCACGCCAATGACGACGGGCGGCGACGGCTTTGCGGCTGTCGTTGGCGGACCAGCCCTCCACATTCCCGTGCTCGGCCGCCAGGCGGTCGAGTTCCTCAACATTCATGACGGCGGGGTCTATGTCGACGCCACTTTCGGCGCCGGCGGCTATAGCCGCGCCATCCTCGCTGCCGCCAACTGCAAGGTGATCGGCATCGACCGCGACCCCAACGCGATCACATTGGGCGCCGGCCTGGTGCGGGCGGCGGCCGGTCGGCTGGTGCTGATCGAGGAACGGTTTGCCAATCTCGATGCGGTGGCGCGCGAGGCCGGCTTCGACGCGGTTGACGGCGTGGTGCTCGATCTTGGCGTCTCCTCCATGCAGCTCGATACGGCCGAGCGCGGATTTTCCTTCCGCCTCGACGGGCCGCTCGACATGCGCATGGGCGGCGAAGGCCCGAGCGCGGCGGATGTCGTCAATGCGGCGAGCGAGCGCGATCTCGCCAATATCATCTTCATTCTCGGCGAGGAGCGGCACTCGCGTACAGTCGCGCGCGCCATCGTCAAGGTTCGTGCACAAGCGCCGATCCACACGACGCGGGGGCTCGCCGATATCGTCGCCTCGGTGGTGCGTTCGCGCCCGGGCGATATCCATCCGGCAACCCGTACGTTCCAGGCGCTGCGCATCTTCGTCAACGACGAGCTGGGCGAGTTGGTCGAAGCGTTGCAAGCCGCCGAACGCATCTTCAAGCCCCAGGGGCGCCTAGTGGCGGTGTCGTTCCATTCGCTCGAGGATCGCATCGTCAAATCGTTCCTCGCCGGCCGCGGCCAAACGCGCGCCGGCTCGCGTCACGCGCCCGAACGCAAGCTGACGGCCCCCATGTTTAGCGTCCTCACCAAGCGCCCGGTCGTCGCCGATGCGGATGAGGTCGCACGCAACGCGCGCGCCCGTTCGGCCAAGCTGCGCGCCGCCGAGCGCACAGATGCGCCCGCGCGCGCGGACGAAGCGTCCGATCTGCTGCCGCGGCTGCCGGCGCTCGCCGATGTTCTGAAGGGGCACTGAGCATGCGCCTCCTAAACATTTTCGTGATCGGTGCGCTCATCCTGGCGGCGTCCTTCGTCTACAAGATCAAGTTCGATTCCACGCTGCAGGCCGAGCGCGTGGCGAAGCTCGCCGGCCAATTGCGC
>DAIMKK010000110.1:0-8143 GCA_036721745.1 Pseudolabrys sp.
AGGAGGCTCGCTTGAACGATCGTAGCCGGCGCGCGCAAAAATGGGTGAACGAGGAATTCTACAAGGTCCTCGACGTGTTCGGTTTCCGCTCCGTGATGTTCGTCGAATGGGGTTTTCGGCCGGCCGACGTGCGGCGCACCACCGAACGCATCAAGCACCCGTTGGCGGTCGTCAAGCAGTGGGTGCGCACGGCCGAGCAGGAACAGAAACTCGCCGAGGAGGCGGAGGCGAACGGTTACCGCGAGAGCGCTGCGGAGTTCTACTACCGCGCCGCGCTCTATTACGGTCCGCCTTGCGGCGTGCTGCACGTCAATACCCCGCGCAAGCTCGAGCTGTATAAGCGTCTGGTCCATTGTTACACGCGCTTCACCGAATTGTTCGACGAGGCGCCGGTGCGCCGCGTCGAAATTCCGTTCGAGAACGGCAAAACAATCCCTGGCATATTGCAGACCGTGCCTGGCACCGCCAAGTCGCCTTGCGTGCTGGTCATCCCCGGCATGGACACCATCAAGGAGTACATGCCGAGCCCCTATCACAATCACTTCCGCCGCCGCGGCATGGCGACGCTCACCATCGACGGGCCCGGTCAGGGCGAAAGCAATACGCGCGAGACCTGGGTGACGCTCGATAATTTCGAGCGTGCCGGTAAGGCCGCGATTGACTTCATCGAAACGATCCCGGAGCTCGATGCCGGCAAAGTCGGCGTCTACGGCTGGAGCATGGGGAGCTATTGGGGTCCGCGCGTCGCCGCTTTCGACCCGCGGGTTAAGGCGCTGGTTGGCGCCATGGGCGTTTTCCTGCAGAAGAACACAATCTTCAAGCATTCAAAGCCCGCCTACCGCACCAATTACATGTATATGTCGAACATTTATGACGAGGATGAATTCGACGCGATGGCCAAGCAGATGACGCTCGAGCCGATCGCCGGCAAAGTTAAATGCCCGACGCTATTGGCAATGGGTGAGTTCGACGAGTTGTGTCCGCTTGAGGACGGCGAACGTATGTTCGAGCTGCTTGGCGGCCCCAAGGAGTTGTGGGTCTACGAGGACGAATCCCATACCTTCGGCAGCCGCTTGCCGGACTTCTATCCGCAGGTTGCCGACTGGATTCGCGATGCACTAGCGGGAAAATTTCCGGCTGACTACAAAAAACGCATCGATCACGCGGCGCGTTAGGACGATATAAATCTACATATTGGCTTGCAGCCAGTCGGCGGCGAAATCGATACCGATCTGTCGATTGTCGACATGGGCATGCTCGGCGCCGCCTTCTTCCGTCGTGAAGATCTTGATCGTCTTGTTCTTCGAGCCGACTGCGTCAAAGAGCTTTTGCGCATTCTCGACCGGCACGACCCGATCGTTGCCGCCGTGCGTGACCAGAAAGGGGCAGGTGATGTTCTTCGCCACGTCCTTCAGCGAGAACTTTTTGGCGATCTCGATGCCTTCGTCTTCATCCTTGGCGCCGGCGACCCAGCGCCATTGGAAGTTCGATTGGGCCACCGACTTCGGCGCATTCAAATTGGCATCTTTGATCTTCTGCTGCCAGGCGGCGAGATCCCAGTGCAGCGCGGAAAGCGCGATGCAGGCGGCGTAGCGTTTCTCGAAGGCCGCGATGCGTGAGGAGTAATAGCCACCGAAGCTGTAGCCCATAATGGCGATGCGTTTGCCATCGACATCCGTGCGCTTGGCAAGGAAATCGAAAGCGGCCGCGCCAGGCACCTCATAGTCGAAGCGGCTCGGCATATCGCGCATCCGGCGCGTCTCACCCATGCCGGGACCGTCGAGACAGAGTGTGTTGTAACCGCGGCGGGCGAATTCGAGGCCGCAGAAAAAGATGCTCATCTCTTTGGCGTTGTCCATGCCATTGAGCACGACGACGGTGGGCGCCGCGCTACCTGTCTGCGCCTTCATGAAGAGCGCCGGCAGAGTGATGCCTTCGTAAGGCACTTCGGCGAATTCGACGTTTGGACAGCGCAGCTTTATGCCCTGATGCCAGACCTTGTAGGCATGCGCGCCCTGCGCCTTTTTTCCCGGGCCAGGGGCGATGAAGCGCTCGGCGTTGTAATGATAGATGCCAGCGCGAAGGTAATAATCGCCGGCGGTAATCTTGTGGCCCTTGGCGAGAGCTTCGTCGCCTCGTTTCTCGATCAGGTCGCCGATGGCGCGCCATTCTTCCTTCCAGGCGCGGGCGCGGTCGGGTTCCGACGCGCGCACACACAGCCGCTCGCAAGCACGGTCCATCTCTTCGAGCGAGACCACACCATAGGGTGCCATCCCCTTCAGGATCAGCGTGGCATTCGACCAAAGAAAATTATCGCCGAAATGATCAATCCAAGGCCCACGGCTCATTGGACGCTCCTTTGCATGGTGACCTATTGACGATGGTTACCGCGGGTACGTTGATTATTGCGGTTTTATGCCCGAATCTTTGATGACCTGGGCCCAGCGCGCGAGCTCGGCTTTGATCAAATCCCCGAACTCTGTGGGCTCACTGGCGACCGGCGCCATTCCCTGTTTCTTGAACTGCTCGACGAGGTCAGGCGATGCCACGGCCTTGGCGACTTCATCGCGCAGCTTCTTGGCAATGGCTGGCGGCGTGTTCGGCGCCGCAAGCAAACCAAAATAGTTGCTCACAACGAAGTCCTTGAAGCCGGACTCGCCCATGGTCGGAACGTCGGGCAACGCCGGAGAACGCTTTGCGCTGGTGACCGCCAGCCCAACGACGTTTCCGCCTTTCACTTGCGCAACCTCGACCGGCATCGCATCGAACATTGCGTCGATATGGCTGCCGAGCAAATCGTTGAGCGATGCAGCGGCCCCTTTGTAGGGGACGTTGACGATCGTAATGCCGGAGCGAAGCCGCAGCAATTCGGCTGCCAGATGCAGCGAACTCCCAGCACCGCCGCCGGAGCCGAACGTCAGCTTGCCTGGATTAGCCTTCCCATACGCGACAAGGTCGTTGACGCCCTTGAACGGCAGCGTCTTGCGCGAAACCAAGATGAACGGCCCATTCGACACCTCCGTCACCGGCGTCATCTTGGCGAGATCGAAGGGATAGTCCTTATGAAACGGCTGGGTAACAACCACGCTCGCCGAAATCATGAACAGCGTGTGACCATCCGGCGGCGCGGCCGTGAGCTCGCGCAAGGCCGGTTCAAAGGCGGCGCCCGGCCGGTTTTCGACATAGACGTTGGTGTGCAGGCTTTCAGTCAACTTCTGCGCAATCAACCGCGCGGTTACATCGGTTGCGCCACCGGCCACCAATCCAACAATGATGCGTATCGGCTTGTTGGAGAAGTCCTGAGCTTGCGCCGGCCGAACATGTGCCGAAATCAGCGCGATGCACGCGAGCACAACGACCGCTCTTACTGCCTGTAGTGTGCGTTTCACTGGTCCCTCCCCTTTTATGATTTGGCTTTCCTTGACAGTCTCACCTGCAACCAGTTTAGCCGCCATTGGTAGAGCGTTAGGTGATGAGAGCGCCTCCATCGATATAGACAATCGATCCGGTGGCAAAGCCGACGGTCATGAATGTGAGGATTTGCCGTGCGATATCTTCGCCCACGCCGACCCGACCAACGGGCAAGGAAGCCGCCGTCTTTGCGAGCATGTCACGGCGAGCAGCTTCCGGCATGCTGGCACGGATCGGGGTGTCAATGACACCCGGCGAGACGCAGTTCACCCGGACCGGCGCCAGCTCGAGCGCCAGACTGCGCGCCAGCGACTCCAATGCGCCGTTGGCTGCCCCAACAATCGCGGCGGCGGGGCGCGGACGAATGCTCAGGAATCCGGACACCAGCGTGAGCGAGCCGCCGGGGCTGATGTCGGCCGCGCGCGCGACGCGCCAGGCGCCCCAGAACTTGCCTTCCATGGTTGCGCGCACGTCGTCCATGGACATCGTCTTGAAAGGGCCGGTCTTGAGCTGCGCGGCGGTGACCACGACGTGATCGACCGGGCCGCACTGACGGAAAAATCCGGAGACGCTGTCATCGCTGGTGACGTCGGTCGGGATCGCCTTTGCGCCCAGCTTCTCGGCAGCCACCTTCAAGCGCTCGGCATTACGCGAGGCGATCACGACTTCTGCGCCTTCGCTCTTGGCGAGTTCGGCGGTCGCAAGACCGATGCCGGAAGAGCCGCCAACGACGACAACTTTCTTACCTGCGAGCAGCATACTCTCTCCTCCAATCGTGGCCTTTGTTTTTAATTCGTCGCGCGCGGACTACGGTGCGGCGAATGCTTTCTTGAATGCATCGGGAATGGCGGCGGGCGCCGGCTTTCCATCGCTGGCACGCCCAAGCCACACGCGCGCCTCGAACCCCTCGAATATTTGCCGAGCGCCGCAGAAGCCCTTGTATTCGACGCGAAGGCTGGTGTCGCCCCAGCGCCGAATCTCAGCTTCGATCCGGAGAATCTCTTCATGGGTCGCCGATGCGAGAAAACGAGCATTGGCCTCGACGATCGGGATGCCGACGACGCCAAACCCTTCGCGCATTCCTCGCAGGCTCTGGCCGGCGTCCCGCAGGAGTCCTTGAAAGGCGCTGTCCATCCAATAGAAAAATTTCGGATAGAAGACGATACCCTGTTCGTCGCAGTCGCCCCATACGATCCGCACCTCGATTTGCGATTTCATCGTTTGCACGCCGCCCCAATGCCGCCGGTCAGCCCGGTTGATAACGGGTTCCGATCGCCGGCTTGCTTTGCCCGAGTCCGGGCAGTTCCCAGACGCCGGCGCCACCCGGATTGATGTCGGCGGCAATATCGACGTCGATCAAATAGGGTTTGTTGGCCGCGATGCCCTTGCGGACGGCCTCGGCCAGATCGCCGGCGCGGTCAACGCGCACGCCTTCGACGCCGCATGAGCGCGCCATGGCGGCAAAGTCCGGATTGTAACGCTGCCCGGTCTTGGGATCGTGGAAGTCGGTGGCCAATTCGCGGCCTTTCAAATAACCGCGCTGCAAGCCGCGGATCGAAGCGTAGGCGTAATTGTTCCACACTACCCAAACCACGGGGAGATTATATTCGACCGCGGTGCCAAGCACGTTGGCCTGCATGAAGAAGGCGCCATCACCGCACACCGACACACACGGCCGGTCGGGCGCCGCGTACTTGGCGCCAAGTACACCGGCGACGCCGAAGCCCATGGCGCCAAACCCCATGCAACTGATCAGCGAATCCGGACGCCGCGGCTTGCAGTAGCCGAGCAGCCAGTTGTGGTGCACGCCGATGTCGGACACGAGGATCGCGTCGTCGGGCAGCCCGCGTTGAATCTCAAATGCCGCACGCTGCGGATTGACCGGCTGGCTGTCGTCGGTGAAACCCGGCGCGACCAGTTTGTCCCATTCCTTGCGATAGCCGTCGATCTGAGCGAGCCACTTCTTGCGGGCGTCGAGTTTCTTGTCGACATCCTTCCGGCGATCGAGCTCGGCAAACACTTGCCGCAGGAAGGTACGCGTGTCGGCCATCAGGCCGAGCGTCACCGGATAGTTACGGCCGATCTCGTCCGGGTCGATGTCGACGTGAATGAGTTTGGTCGGCGGAATGGCGAATGAGTAGCCCGGGATCCACGAGCTCGACGTACGGTCGTCGAAACGAGTGGCCAGCGACAGCAGTACGTCTGCCTGACGCGTGGCGTGGTTGGCCTGATAGTGGCCGCCGCGCGCGACCATGCCGAGCGCGAGCGGATGGTGGGTGTCGATGACGCCGAGCCCACTCATCGAAGCCGCCACTGGAATCTGTAGGCGCTCGGCGAGCTTTAGCAATTCCTCGGCCGCGCCGCCGTGGCGCACGGCCTGACCGACGAAAATCACCGGGCGGTTGGCGCCGAGCAGCATATCAACGGCCTTCACGACGCCTTCGGGATCGGCGCCGCAACGGCTGGAGATGTTGCCGTTCCACTCCTTCGCGTTCGGCGTTTCCTCAGCGGCCGATTCCATGAATACGTCATAGGGCACGTCCAGCACCACCGGCCCGGGCCGTCCCGTCATCATCGTCTTCCACGCCTGCCGAACCGCGAGCGGCACCATGTCGCCGCGCGTCGGCTGGAACACGCGCTTGCAGAGGCTACGCACGGTCGACGGGAAGTCGGCCTGGTTCTGTCGGTACATTTCCTGGAAGGCGCCGCGGTTAAACTGGCTGGTCGGTACGTTGCCGGTGACGGCCAGGAAAGGCACCGAGTCGAGATAGGCAGTGGCGAGCGAGATCGGCAGTTGAGCCGAGCCGGGGCCGCACGACGTAAAGGTCGCGGTCGCCTTGCCGGACACGCGGTAATAGACGTCAGCCATGAACCCGGCGACGCTTTCGTGGTGCACTGAAATGGTCTTGATGTCGGCCGAGCGCTCGTACAGCGCGTCGATGAACTGGATGTTGCCGTGGCCGCAGAGGCCGAACACCTGCGGCACTTTCTCCTGGATCAGATAGTCGACGATGACCTGCGCCCCGTTGAGCATATTGGTAGTCGACATCTGATCGGTCTCCGTTTTGATCGGCCGCGAAACTATGTCTCATAATGCTGTACGTCAATTGATAATGTGGTATTCGGCTAGTAGCCGACAGAAGGAGGCCGCTCCATGGCCACGACACGCAAATGGTTCATCCGCAATATCGCCGAGGTGCCGTGGCGCCAGTTTCCCGATCATTTCGGCGGCGCTCTGTCGAAGCCGCTAGTGATGCCGGAGACCGCCAGTTCCCAGCACATCGACTACCGCATCTCGATGTACCAGCCGATGGCTTACGTCAAAGTGCACCAGCACAAAGTGCAGGAGCAGGTCTATCACGTGATCGAGGGCGAAGGCCTGATGCATATCGACGGCAAAGCCCACGTCGTGCGCAAGCACGACTTCATTTTCCTACCACCCGGCGTCGATCACGACATCCACAACACCGGGCTAGTCGATCTCGTGTTCCTGGTCGTGACGTCGCCAGTTACCGACGACGTGAAATAACTATGGGCCCACGGCGAGTGCCGCATTCCTCCCGGCGCGCCGTCCGGACGCGAAGGCCCAGCCAAGATGATGGCCATGGCCCTTGAGAAGCAGGCCACCCTGCCCGGTCGAGCCGGCTGCGTAGAGTCCGGCGATCGGTCTGTCGTCTGCACCCAACACGCGGTGCTCGTGATCGACCGCGAGCCCGCCCTCCGCATGCACGAACACCGCGCGCAGCGGGCCGAGCGCAATGTAAGGTCCTTCGCCGAGTTTCGGCCGGTTGCCGACGCCAGCATTATATTTGCGCACGGTCTCGCTGAGCGCCGCCGTCGGCATTGAAAGCTTGTCGGCGAGCGTATCAAGCGTCGCGGCCTGGTTGAAAATATCGGCGCGGTTGCGCTGGTAGTCCTCGACATAGGCGTAAGCCACGCCGGGCGCGGTCGAGATGAAATGTGGCCAGCCTGAAAACAGAGCCACCATGCGCTTGTCGAGCAGAATATACGCGACCTTAGCGGGTTGATCCGGCAGCGCGTAAGCCGGCTTGTCGGTTTCGTCGGTAAAACGCTCGCCGCGCTTGTTGATCAGGATCGCGCCCTCGGCGAACAGATCGAGCGCCGGCGCTAGCGCGGTGGTCACGAAACTCATCACGAATGGGCGCAACAGCGCACTCGGTATGTGATCGAGCGACCAGGCCATCAGGTTCGCCAGCAACCGCCACGGCGGCAGCATCAGCAGCATGTTGCGGCCCGCCGGCGGTACGAAACGCAGCTCCGGGCCGAGCGCGAGATCGCCGTTGATGATGCGCGCGCCGAGCGGCAGCGCCAGCTTCTGCCCGTCGCCGGTTGCGGTCACGTTGACGCCGTCGATCTTGGCTTCCTGCGGGCCCATGAAACGCGCTTTAAGTTCCGGATCGCTGGTGAAATCGCCGGTCGCCAGCACGATGCCGCCACGCGCACGAAATCGTCGCGTTCCGTCCGCTGTCTCACAATCGAGCGCCGCCACGCGGCCATTCTCCATCACCAATGCACGGGCGCGCGCGCCGCACTGGATGGTGACGCCGGCGCGCCGCGCCGCCTTTGCGAGGTTCGTGATGAAAGAAAGCGAGTTAGGCAACACGTTGTGCATGCGCGGCTTGGTGTGCGGCGGCTCCGGCATCGGCCCGTAGAAGCGCACGCCATGCTTGAGCAGCCAGCGGAACGTCTCCGGCATGGCGTCGGCCAGCAC